>NZ_KE384595.1:83270-89559 GCF_000426905.1 Dolichospermum circinale AWQC131C | reverse complement strand
TTAATCCTGAAACTCTTTCCAGTCAACACTTGTAAGTTATTCTCTTACATCGAACTCAGGTTACATGAGACAAATTGATGTTTTCTATTCCCGAATAGCACTACTAACCAAAATGACCGTACTATTAACACCTGAAGCTATGGCTTCAGGAATATTACCTTGAATTGCTTGTTGTAATAATCCCTCACGGGAAGCGCCTAAAATCACAATATCAAAATCTTCAGCCTTGACTAACTCAATGACTCCAGCCGCCACAGAGTTAGCTTGTAAAGATGCGGCAACAACGGTACTATGTAAATTGCGGTGACGCATTAATTGACGGGTAGATTCTTCTAAAACCGTCATATCTGGTGCAAATTCTCCAGGTTTGACGACTTGAGTCAAACGAATTTCTGTTTTATTTCCCAATGTGACTAAAGATGGTAATAATTTAATAGCTATGGGTGCATTTGGTCCCCCGGCCATGGGAATTAACCACCGTTTTAATTGTTGGAGAGAATGAAAATTACTACCTAATTTTACTAAAACAACATCACAATTAGCTTGACGAATAATGGTATCTACCACATTACCAAAAATCCGTCCTGGGGTGGATGTATTTCCTTTCCAACCCATGAAAATTAAATCTATATGTCTTTCCTTGGTAGTTTCTAAAATTGCTTGGGCGACATCATGGGCGACACGAATTTGGGTATGAATGGGAATATGCTGTTTTTTGGCTAAACTTTCTGCTTGTCGGAGTAAGCGACGACTTTTTGTAGTGTTTACCGTGGTTTCTGCTGGGGAAATGTGACGAGATACCAAAATGATTTGTAAACATTCTATTTCATAATGGCGATCGCGGGCAATAGTCGCAGCCATTTCTAATAAAGTGACGGCGGTTTCTGGGTTAGCAATGGTTACTAATAATCTACCTCTGCCAATACTGGGGGATCTTGTTTGGTAAACTAAATAAGAAGGTTCTACTATAGGACTTCTCACTCCATTTTCCCCATTTAAATGTTCTGCTTCTGCACGAATAATATCAGCACGGGTAATAATCCCAATTAATTTTTTTCCCTCTACTACAGGTAAACGACTAATTTTATATCTATCTAATAAATAGAGAACATGACTGAGGCTATTTGTGGGTGTGACTGTCACTGGTTGAGGTGTCATAATCTCTTTTAAAAGAGTCTCATTTGGTAGGAGATGATTACGGATTTTCTGTAAATCTGTTTGGGAAACTAATCCTACTAATTTATTATTTTCTACCACAGGAAATCCCCGATGATGAGAACGAGAAAAAGCTTTAATCACCTCATCTTTTGTCATGTCTGCTTCTAAGGTTTCCACTATCCGCTGCATGACATCCTGGGCTGTTAATTGTGTTAATATACCTTCATTTACATTATCTTTATTAATAACAATGCCATTTAATTTTAACAGTTTATCATAAAGTGAACCGGGAAAAACTTTATCAGAAACTAAATAAGAGGTGACAGATACCACCATTAAAGGTAATACTAAATTAAAATCTGTGGTCATTTCAAAAACAATGACAATTGCAGTTATGGGAACTTTGGAAACAGCGCTAAAAAATCCCCCCATTCCTGCTAATGCGTAGGTGGTAGGTGAACCAATTCCAAATATTTGCAATTCACAGACACCAATAATATGACCTAAACAAGAACCTAAAATTAAACTAGGGGCAAATATTCCTCCGGGCGCACCTGAACCAAAGGCAATTAATGTTAAAATAAATTGGGCGATAAAGGCAATTCCTGCTACGGGAATATTTGCTTCACCAGTGATCATAAACTCTCGCAAACCTGTATTATCTCGAAAATATTCAGGAAGTAAAGCAATAATCAAACCAGAAGCCAAACCAGCTAAAGCCACTCGTAAAGGTAAACTAATATGTAAACGGCGATAAATTTGAATACTAAAAATTAATCCCTTGCTAAATAAAGCCGCTAATAAACCGATGAAAATTCCCAAAATTAATAAAATAGGAATTTCTAATAGAGAAAAAGTGCTAGAATGATCAATTAGTTTTAAGTCTAATTGCAAACTACCGCCACCCAACCACCGGGAAATCACACCCCCAATAAAGGAAGCAATAATAGCCGTTCCTAAGGTTAAACCAGATAAATCTTGTAATAACTCTTCAATAATAAATAATACCCCTGCTAAAGGTGCATTAAAAGCCGCCGCTAACCCTGCCCCAGCGCCCGCTGCTATCATTTGTCTCCGGTGGTCTGGGGAGGTGGGAACTAAACGACTCATTCCCGCTGCTAAACCCGCACCCACTTGGACTGTAGGACCTTGTCTTCCCAAGGTTAAGCCCGAACCCAAGGAAATCATGGCACTAATTAACTTGACAAAAGCTACTCTCCATGATAATGTAATTGGTACATTACCTAAAGCCGCCTTAACTTGGGGAATACCACTACCAGAGGCCTCTGGCGCTAACCTTTGCACTAACCAACCGGAGAAAAAACCCAAACTAATACCAATAACTGGTAGAGTGATCAATGGTGGTAGTATGTGAGTTGTATGTACCCTCCATGTTCCCAACCACCCTGAACCCTGTTTGAGTAATACCGCAGATAAAGCAGCCACTATCCCAATTATACAAGCTTCGGCCATCGCTAAACCCTTTCTAGGTTGCCAAAAGTTCCGAAAATACTGCGTTAGCAATGCCAGGGAAATCATAGATTTTAAGTTTAAATTTTAATTAACGCTTCCTTTAACGCTTCCTTGAATTTCTCAGCCCTATCAAAATAGATTTGTGGCTTTTCAATTAAAGCTAAATCTATCACTTGGGCTAATTTTTTGGGGATATTGCGATTACGTTGAAGAATAGGTACAGGATCATTTTCTAACACATCTATAAAAGGATCTTTTGTAAAGTTGCGGGGAAAATATCCTGTTAACATATTATACAAACAAGCTGCACTCGCCCAAACATCTACATCAGGTTGAGATTCTTTAAATTTAAGCACTTGTTGACGAGGAATAAAACCCGGTGTTCCTCCGATCATTTTTGTGAAAGTTTGTCCACTTAAACCAGCTAAATCGAAGGATTTGGCTAAACCATAATCACCGATTTTTGCTGTTAATTTACCATTAATATTAGAGAGAAAAATATTACTTGGTTTTAAATCACGGTGAACTAAACCTTTACCTTTACCAAAACTACCATTAGCTAATTTAACATAAGGAATTTCGGCATTGTGAGTATATGTTAAACCGTCTAAAACTTCGATGATAATTCCCATAGCCATATCTACAGGTAATTTTCCTCCTAATTGCTGCATTAAATCATAAACATTGCCACCTTCGTAATATTCCATAACTAGGAAAAATAGGTTTTCTGCATAACCATAATCTAATAATTCCACCACATGGGGATGTTTTAAAGCTTTCATATTTTCGATTTCCCGGAGAAACATTTGCACACACTTATCATCTCCAGCAACCGCAGGTAACATCACTTTTAACGCCACAAATTTACCAGTTTGGGAATGTTGCGCTAAATAAACTTCTCCAAAAGCAGCATCTCTATCAAAATCAACTAAATTAATGCGGTTTAAAAGTTGTTGCAGTTGTTGGGTGCGTTTTGCGGGTGAATTTGATTTAGCAATTCCTACTTGTAATTCAAAGAGAACAATTGTAGGAATTAAAATTTCTTGGTTTGGTATTTTAGCGAAATTTGCAGCAACTTGTCCCTGACCTTTAAAATAGTAAATTAAAGTGTTGGTATCTAAAACATACATTTTAGAAACTCTCCCTTAAAACATCTTCTCCTGTACTGCTGCGAATTTCTTCTAAACTGGGAAAATCATCTTTCCAAGTTCCAGCTAGTGAATAAACTAATTCTTCCCAAGAGAGATTTTGAGAGTTATTGATATTTTGATTAGTGTTGAGGTGTTTATTACGGATAAATTCTGCAAAGTTGAGAATTTCTTCAGCTTGTGCTGGGGGTAGGGTTTTTACAAGTGCGTAAATTTGGTCAGCTATTGTCATAATTTTTTGTCTGAGTTATTCGGGATATTGATTTTATCTGTGATGTACTAATATTTTAATTTGTCAGAATCAGGATGTCCAGGATTTGAGGATTTTCAGGATTGGGGATTTTTCAGGATGTTTTTGAATGATTGTTTTTGAATAATTTAAACCATCTATAAATTACCATCCTGTTAATCCTTTAATCCTAGTTATCCTGATTCTGACAAATACAACTTTCATCACCAAACAAACCATTTATAAATTACCATCCTGTACATCCTTTAATCCTGGATATTATCTCGACTTCGCTCGATAACCACCTGATTTGTGACAATTAACGCATTCCTAACACATTCTACGCACTCAAACTTACAACATCTATAAAACGTGCAACTGCAAGATTTTTGCGGTTGAGTTTAATTTGTTCAATTTTATGTAATGTTTCTGCTGTCATGTAACTTTCACCGCAATGAGGACAACTAATAATAGGTAGATTTTCAATTATTAGTAATTCTTCTCCTTTCCCATAAGTTCTGGTAATGTTGCGGATATGTACACCTTCGCTATTACAAATGTCGCATTTCATATTTCTGTTACCTGATTTTAAACTGTATATACTGTAATGATAACTAATTTTCCGCTCAGACTGAGTTTAGTGATAATTTCAATTTCTACACCATCGGTGGTTACTCCTCTAATGCGATATTTTGATTCTGCGGTAATTCTGTCTTTTTGACGTTCTATAATTTCACCATTCAGGATACTTTGTTCGATGTCATATATTGTTAAGTTATCATCGTTCATTTCTTCTTCTGCATGAAGTGTCATTACATATTGAAGTGATGTAATTTTTTCTCTTATTCTTTGTAATATTTCATCAAACATGACATGATTTATGTTGGTTTTCAGGATAGGTAATGTATAGTATCACAATCCTGTACATCCTTTAATCCTGGATATCCTGATTCAGACTTAATAATTTTCTGTAACCTTTACAGGTTACACTTTACAAGTCTCGACAGGAGAGAAGAGACTAACACCGACTTTCCCACTTTACTCAATAATTTATTTTATTATGTTTTTTAAAATCTCCTTCAATAATAATGGTGCGTTACGTCGCGTATTTAATTGATTTGTATATTTTATAATCTTTTCACGCTCCTAACGCACCCTACAAACTACGCCCTTCGGGAAGTCAAAAGTCAAAAGTCAAAAGTCAAAAGTCAAAAATTAATTATACTTAATTAAAAGTTGGAGATTTTGATGATCATGAATTATACACCAATAAATGAAAGAACCAGCCCTTCGGAAAGTCAAAAGTCAAAAGTCAAAAGTCAAAAATTAAGTATACTTAATTAAAAGTTTGAAATTTTGATGACTATGAATAATCACACACCCATAAATGAAAGAACCAGCCCTTCGGGAAGTCAAAAGTCAAAAGTCAAAATTTCAAGATTTTTAAGGATTTTGTTAGCAAACAATCAATAGCACTCAAGGAAGCAAGGGAAACAAAGTATTGGTTAAGGTTGTTAGTTAAATCGGAAATTGTTCCTAATGAAAAAGTAGCAGATTTGGTTGATGAATGTGAACAGTTGATGAGAATTATTGCTAAATCAATTGTCACCACAAAAGAAAAGATGAAAAATAATTAATGTCTTATTTTTGACTTTTGACTTTTGACTTTTGACTTCCCGTTAGGGCGTGTTACAATCTACAAGTCTCGACGCGATAGAAGAGACTCACCCCTCTTCCCTTCAACACCCTCCCAAAATACCCAACTCCACCACCCCACCCCACGTCCGTTTCTTTTATCGTGGTATAATAATAACCTAATATTCTCTCCATTCCACCCACACCAGCAGGAAGGTGGCCTTCCGGTGCTTTCTTGTCAAAAGTAATATTTTGGTAGTACAACCAACTACCAACAGGCTGCGACCAAACATCCGACCAAGTGTTCCTTAATTTTTCCCATATTCCCCTACTTTCTACTCTCTCCTTTTCTCCTTTTCTCCATCCTACCTTGTCCCCGAACTTCTCCCATATTTCGCTATTATATTCTCTCGTTCCACCGAAACCTTGATAAATCCGTTTCTGGACAGAAAAACCAAACTTACCATCACTGTATTTTACCCATAATTGGTCAATTGTTCGCAGGTCTGCACAGGGAAAATTATCAATGCTGTTAGTATCTAACCAACCTTCATTTTCCCGTTTCGCAACTGCTAACATTACCCGTCTTGTTTCCTCGTCTGCTTCCTTCCATTTCCCTTGTGCGAGGTAGTCACGCAGTTTCCTG
>NZ_KE384595.1:64153-83225 GCF_000426905.1 Dolichospermum circinale AWQC131C | reverse complement strand
GGGGTTCTTACTTCCCTTACGGGGTGGGGGTTAGGGGGTGGGGTTCTTACCAAACCCAAATTTTCCCGAAACTTCAACACCGTCGGAGTCCGGTTTTCCGGTTCTATTTCCATCCCTGCTAAAATAGCATCATTCACCCTCTGACTAATGCCAGAATTATAATGTTTTGGTTCTGGTAAAGGTTCATCATCATATTTCCGGTTTTGTGCGGGTACGGGACTAAATTCACCCTCTTTATTGAGTCCATCAGCCGTGAGCAGATAATATAAAGTAGCAGCTAAAGCATAAACATCGGTATGGGGTCCAAAACTCCCTTTGCGACGATATTGTTCAATAGGTGCATAACCTTCCGTTAAAGAAGCAGTCATACTTTTAGTAGCAATACTGCGAGTTAAACCAAAGTCAATTAAAACCGCTTCTTGTTTATTTTGACGTAAAAGAATATTTGCAGGTTTAATGTCGCGGTGTAAACTGCCTTTAGCGTGAACATATTCTAAAGCCTGACCAATTTGATCTATATATAATAGTGCTTCGCTTTCGGTAAGTTGTCCATTTTGTTTAATATATTGAAATAAAGTTACTCCATCAATATATTCCATCACTACGCCAAAAAGCTCACCTGATTGGATGACTTCATGGACTTTGAGAATATGCTGATGATCAAAACCTTTAATTGTCAAGGCTTCGTTAATAAACTTAACCTGTTGTTCTGGAAAATCCTCTCGCAATTGCATTTGCTGATTGAGGGTTTTAATGGCGTATAATTTACCCGTGCTAGGTTCTAAGGCTTTGTAGGTAGTCCCAAAACCACCACTACCCAAGGGTTTACCTTCAATGATAAATCTACCGTTATTAATTTCTTGCCCTGGTTGCCAAATAATCATATTCTTGTAGATATGGTGAAGATTAATTTAATTATATCATGGTAATTATATCATGGCCTTGGTTAGATCCCCGACATCTTGAGAAATAGAAATTAAGCTACCCCATAACCAGTATAAGGACGTTTGTATGGTGGTTGTAAACCAAAAACAATATCCTCTTTTGGTACTCCCATATTGACTAATTCTTGAGCTAAATCTGTTTCTGTGGTATTTTGTTGAATCCAGATTTTGTTATTTTTAATGTCAAAATGAATCACACTATGATAAACCCGCGTTAAACCGTTCCAACCAACACGAAACAATTGATAATGATCATGAATGGTATCAAAAATCAATTCATTATCTATTTCATCATATTTAGGTTTAAATTGACTATGTTCTTGGAGTATAGTTTGAATATATTGACGATAATTTTCTAAATTTGCCATTTGACAATTACCTCCATTATTGGATTATAGACTATGATTTTAACTTTATGTCTTTCTACTGCTATTTTAGCAAGTCGAGTTTGAAAAAAGGATTTGTAAGTTTCTTCGGGAACTGCTAAATATAATACTCTTTGTGATTCTGTTTCTTCTAACATTATTTGATAATTGAGAAATTGTCCTAATGCTGTATGAAATTCACTTACTGCTGAGTTACTAGCAAAACTTTTAATTTCTACAGCAATCTTTTCTTCTCCTTTTTCGGCTGCAATTAATCTTTCTGCACCTAAATCAATTTTCAATGTTGTATCTTCTAATTCTACCTCTAATGGATCATGAGTAATTAACCATTGTTCTTTTAATAATGCGTTGACAACTGCTTGATGAAATAAATCTCTTGCTGACATAATGCTGACATAATACTGTAAATCCTTTAATCCTGTACTTCGACTTCGCTCAGTAACCGTATATCCTGATTTCTGACAAATACAACTTTCATCACCAACAAACCATCTATAAATTACCATCCTTTACATCCTTTATATTGAAATAAAGTTACTCCATCAATATATTCCATCACTACGCCAAAAAGCTCACCTGATTGAATGACTTCATGGACTTTGAGAATATGCTGATGATCAAAACCTTTAATTGTCAAGGCTTCGTTAATAAACTTAACTTGTTGTTCTGGAAAATCCTCTCGCAATTGCATTTGCTGGTTGAGGGTTTTAATGGCGTATAATTTACCCGTGCTGGGTTCTAAGGCTTTATAAGTAGTCCCAAAACCACCACTACCCAAGGGTTTACCTTGAATGATAAATCTACCGTTATTAATTTGTTGCCCTGGTTGCCAAATAATCATACCCTTGTAGATATGGTGAAGATTAATTCAATTATATCCTGATAATTATATCATGGTGTTGGTTATATTCCCGACATCTTCAATAAGTTGGGGATATCCGATGTTATAATATTAAAAAATTCAAATCATAAGGAGTGGCAATGATGTTGTTAGAATTAAAGCGCATTCATGTACCACCAGGACAAAGAGTTATATTAGAAAATGTGACTTGGAAAGAATTAGAAACAATTATTGCAGAATTGGGAGAACACCGGGCTGCGCGAATTGCTTATGATAGGGGAATATTAGAAATTATGAGTCCTTTACCAGAACATGAATTTGATAAAGAAATTATTAGTGATTTAGTCAAAGCATTGTTAGAACAGTTAGATGTTGAATTTATTAGTCTTGGTTCTACGACCTTTAAAAATCAATTTATGGCACAAGGTATAGAACCTGATCAATGTTTTTATATTCAAAATGAGGCTGTAATTCGGGGGAAAAAAAGATTGGATTTAACAATTGACCCTCCTCCAGATTTAGCTTTAGAAATTGATATTACTTCCCGTACCCATTTGAATATATATCAAAGTTTGCAAGTTCCTGAAGTATGGCGGTTTGAAAACGGAATTTTGCAAATTAATCTTTTACAAAATGGTGTTTATGTGGAATCTAAATCTAGTTTAAATTTTCCTAATTTACCTTTAATTGAAGTGATTCCTGAATCTTTACAGAAGAGTAGAACTATAGGAAGAAATGCGACATTAAAGGCTTTTAGAAATTGGCTAAACAGCTTGTAGAAAGGTAAATTCCTCTCTACAAGGTTTAAATTATTTAGTTCTTTCTAATGTATGGTAACAACCCATAGCTACTTTGGTATTTGGGGCATATAAAAGATGACGCATAAAGGCGGTAATATTGGCATTTTAACTATTTTTCCCCGTAATAGATAGTCCTTCTACTATCAGTGATGGTGTATAACAAGAACCATTCCAATCTGCGTCTCCACCGAGTTGTACCACTTGTTTCAGGGCTGTGTAAACATTTCCTGCTACCATTGTATCCTTTACCCGGCCAATTATTTGACCGTTTTTTACCCGATATCCTAAGTCAACATTAATAGAAAAATCACCAGATAGTCCGCTACAACTACCTAACATTTGATCGATAATTAAGCCATCATCCATCTTTCTAATCAAGTCTAATAAGGAAAGATCACCAGGTTGAATTAGGAAGTTAAATAGCCCCGGTGTGGGATAACTACTTAAACCAGGACGGAAACCATTACCAGTGCTACCAGTGTTTAATTTTTGTCCCGTAGTGCGATCGCTATAAAAATTCCGTAAAATTCCATTTTCGATAAATATTAATGACTGGGTAGGTTGACCTTCATCATCAAAGGGACAGCTATAGGGACCTGCGGCTGGGTTTTGGTAAAGGGTCAGGGTGGGTGCAATTACTGGTTTACCTAACCTATCAACCCAGGGAGAAGATTTTTCGAGGATATGTTTACCATTCAAAGCTGCTTGCACAGTTCCCCACAGCATATCTGCTGCTTTGGAAGTGAACAAGACAGGACAACGACCACTGGGACTAGGAACATTTTCCTTAGCCCAATTTAAGCGCTGTAAAATTTGATTGGCTACTTTCTCTGGGTGAAGTTGATCTCGTTGGGTTTGGCCATCAGCAACATTGAGAAAATCATCACCTCTGACCCATTCTGCTGACATATAGCAGCTAAGTGTGGTGTCAGTGTAATGAGAGTCTAAACCTTGGCTGTTGATTAGTCTAGTGTTCTCTAGATCACATTCCCATTCACTATGACAAAGGACATCTGGATAGACATCACGAATCAAAGCGATCGCCTCTTTACCCCAATTAATCAACCTTTCAACAGATACAGATGTGCCTAAATCCGGGTAATATAGCCCGCCATGACTCCCTAATTCTACTACTTCTGGTGGATTTAAGTGACTCAGTGCCAAAGATTTCTCCACCATAGCCTGGGGATCAACATCACCATAAGCTACCGTCAAACCGGGACAACCATCCCGCCATAACCGCAGGGCTGTACCTTCAGATTGACTGGTTTCTATTTGTTTGAGACGGTTGGCCTCAAAAAAAACCGGTCGAGAAAGCGATCTTGATTGGTACACCTCTGCCGCCTCAGCACCAGATTTGAAGGCAAGTTCTAGTAACTGTTCCGCTAGTGTATCTTGTAACAAATTTACAGAACCCATGTCCCCTTATGAATTATGGATTTTGGATATAAACCGCTTAATCGTCGCATATCATTATCCCATTAGCGTGTCATCAACAGTTACAAAAAAGGGAACAGGGAACAGGGAACAGGGAACAGATAAGAAACACTCATTTGCACCAGTTTAGAGCTTATCCCTGCTTGTACCCTCATGGCAAATTGATTTCTTGTAACAGCCAAAAGCCCGCAAAATCTTGGGATTGAGAATCGGACTGGACTCCGATAAAATGGACTCCATTGGCTTGTTCTTTGGCTACAGCAAAGCCTTGTGCTTCCGCTAAAAGTTCGGGGGTGCGGATATTAGCTACAACCCAACTTTCCGTAGCCCCAGTTTCTAAAATCAATCTGTTTCCACTACTGGTATCAAAGCGCAAATAAGCCATTTCTAAACCCGACATCCAAGCGGCTATTGGTAAAGCCCTGGGGGAGAAAATCAAAATCCCTGGAATGCGGGTTTCTGGGGACAATTGCGCTAATTCTAGGGGAAAGGCTTCACCAAAGCCTATTTCCCAATCTGGCATATCAGCAAAATCACTTGCTTGTAAGGTAACAAAAGTCCATTGTTTTCCTTCTAAGGCATCTGGTAAACGCTGGGGTAAAGGTCTATCTAAACGCACCGAAGGATTAGTCACTCCCTGATATCCCGGTTCTTGGGGGTAAACTTCTGCCATGCGCTGCTGTATCCATTGATTAAGAACTAAGGTACGACGACTCGGTGCTGCGGGTATTCCCACGTCTTCGCAGGATTTTGTAATCATGTTATTCATTTGGCGACGGAAAAAGCGGATTTTGGTAGGCACTGTACCCGCTTTATCTATAGCTTCCTGTATTGCTGTCCGCAACCAACCAGAATTTACCTGGGTACTAGGGCAGTATTTAGCATAGCGAAACAGAGTATCTGTCGGTGTACCAATATCTACGGGACTTTCACAAACTAACATTTCCCACACTTTTTTCTGGTTTTCGTCCAAAATTGGACGGGAGTAAAAATCAAGTTCCCAGTACGTTTTTCTCTGGCTGCCCATGTTTTAATAGTAAAAATCTGATGATTTAAATATTTTGATTTTCTAACTTTACCAAGTTACAGGAGTATTGACGAGTTAAAGATGGTAATTGGTGATGTAATGCTTAATTTTTGTCTTTTGTTTTGATTTCATCCAACTTATCACGGACTGTCTGTATATCTTGCCACATGAGCCATTTCGGCGCTCCCTGTTCCCGCGAAGGGTTACGCAATAAGTAGGAGGGATGAAAAATAGGCATACATAAGCGTCCTTCCCATTCCAACCATTGACCACGAATTTTAGTAATAGGTCGTTTGTCTCCAATTACACTTTTAACTGAGGTTGCACCTGTCAATAAAATGATTTTTGGGTTAACTAAGCGAATTTGCTCTAATAAATAGGGTTTACAAGCCGCTATTTCTTCTCCTGTAGGGACGCGATTTTCCGGTGGTCTACACTTACAAATATTGGCTATATATATATCTGTATCTGTACTTAATTGAACTGATGCTAAGATGTTTTCTAGTAGTTGTCCTGATCTACCGACGAATGGTAAACCTGTTTCGTCTTCGTTTTTTCCCGGTGCTTCCCCGATAATCATAATTTTGGCTTGGGGGTTACCACGGCCAACTACAGCATGAGTCCGGTTGGCTGCTAATGGACAACGGTGACAGTGATGACAGTGTTTTTCTAATTCTCCCATATTCTCATAAGTTCCGGGGACAATGGGAATTTGTCCGTTGACAGGAATTAGCGATCGCTGGTTTAAACTAGAATTATCAAAGAGACTTAGTTGAGTTTCGTGCTGCATGGAGTTTGGAAGGCAGAATATGACGGCCTATTTTAGATTTACAAGATATATTTCAATTCAGGGCAGGGTTGGGGTATGTTTGTACTTCACGAAGTTGAAATCTGCTGTGTTACCGTATGTATTATTGATCCTATCAGAAAATAGACTTATATCAAAACTATCTATCAGATGTTTTCAGAAAACCAGAAACTAAATTAAATTTAATATGCTCATCCTAGAACCTTTGTAGAGAATTAATCTGGTTAGGGATTCTCGACTCTACATTCTTTTTCATGAGGGGTCTATTGATGGGAATTTTTGTCTGCCATACCTGCTCAAATTCTGCTTGAGTAATTTCAAATTCTTGTATGTCTAGTATATCTATTTTCTGATCACACAACATCCCATAATCGTCTAAGAAGTGGCTATGATCATAAAATAAAACGTTGCCATTTTCATAGACTTCTATTTGTCTAAGAGGATATAAAGTATTGCCAATTTCCATGAAGTATGTACTAGTACCCCAATCATCAAATTCACCACCCAGGGATACATCCCAAACCCATTTATAATATTTTTTTGTTTCTTGTTTTAGAGACATAATAAATTTAATCCAGCCAGTAATTTTCCTCTAATATTTAAGTTGCTATTTTTCTGTTAAATTATTTTACAGCATAGACATCTTGATTACGACCAAAGGCAAAACCTAGAGATTCCGGTATATTGCGGCTAGATTGAGTCAAGAAAACTACAATCGTCAGAACTGTTAAACCCGTGATAAAACCAAACATACTACGATAACCAAAGGTTTGAGCAAATGTTCCCAAAATTGCACCTGCTATAGCGAAACCTAGATCAAATCCGATGAAAGAAACAGCAAATATTCTACCTCGTTCGTGGGGTAAACTTCTATCTGTTATTAATACGGAAATCATGGGAATTAGTATACCAGAAGCAGCGCCTTCCATTAATGCTCCTAATAAAAACATGAAAGTGCTATTTGCTTGCCATACGCAGATGATAGAGAGAGTATAAGCTATCAAACTCATAGTGACAAATAAACCACGTCCATATTGATCAGAAGCTTTACCAGTAAATAATCTACAACTAAAACTGGAAATGGCGGCCACGGAGAAAAATAAGCCTGGATTTAAATCCACTCCTGTTGATTTGATGAATAGGGAGATGAAAGTATGTAAACTACCTAAGGTCAAACCACTCAATAATAGGACTATAGCAGGAATCCGCACGGGAGGACTAGTTAGTATTTGCCAAAAGTTATCATTTTTGCTGTTAATTGGTTGAATGGCAATAGGTGGGTTGACAATGGGGATAATAGATAGTAAACCTAGACATCCTAAAACCGCAGATGAGAGAAATAATGGGGTATAACCAGCAGTTGCTTGTAAAAACCCACCTATGGCAGGACCTATGCCCACACCCAAAGGACTTACTAAACTCATGTAACCGACAACTTCCCCCCGACGGTGTTCTGGTGTTAAATCTGCCACTAAGGCGGTGTAAGCTGTGGCAAAGGCAGCAATACTAATACCATGAAAGGCACGAATCAACATGAGGGGAATAACCGATTTTACCACTAAATATCCCAAAGGAGCGATCGCTGCCACAAACATCCCCATCTGTAAGACTATTTTCCGGCCTCGGTTATCAGCTAAAGCGCCCATGGATGGTCTAATTAGTATTATACCAATGGCAAAGCTACCCATAACAATGCCAATTTCTTGCTTATTCGCACCAATGTGTTCAATATACAAAGGTAATGTCGGCAATAGTGAGGACAAACTTGACCAGAAAAACAAACCTGCGGCAAATAACATGAGTAAGTTTTTCCGCAGTGCAGCGTCAAAAGTATCAAAAGCTTTCACGGTAGACGCAATAATCCTATAAAGTATGATTTTACCATTGTTACGTTACTTAACATTTTTTGCCACAACTTCCCGCACACGATAGATAGGCCTTCCCTGAGATTCATGGTATGTCCGCATTAACAATTCTGCCAAAAGACCGAAACAAAACAACTGTACCCCAGTTACTAGCAGCAAAACCGCCAAAATCAACAGAGGACGATTACCAATATCTACATGAAAAACCAATTTAACCAAAGTTAAGTATATTCCTATTCCTGCACCAGAAACCATAGAAATTAAGCCTAACATTCCAAAAACGTGCATGGGACGGGTGAGGAACTTTTTCATAAATAGAATAGTTAATAAATCCATTAATACCCGAAATGTCCTTGATATCCCATATTTACTCTGTCCAAAACGCCGCGCATGATGACGCACAGGGACTTCAGTAATTCTCGCCCCTTCGATATACGCTAATGCTGGTAAAAAACGGTGTAATTCCCCGTAAAGATTCATATCCGCGACTAACTCAGCCCGATAAGCTTTGAGAGAACAACCATAATCATGAATATACACGCTAGTAGCACCACGAATTAGCCAATTGGCGATTTTAGAAGGAAGTAGGCGATTTAATGCCCCATCTTGGCGATTTTGTCGCCAACCACTGACTAAATCATAACCCTCATCCAGCTTTGTAATTAACATGGGGATATCAGCCGGATCATTTTGTAAATCAGCATCTAAAGTCACAATTACCTTGGCCGTAGCATAATTAAAGCCCGCAGACATGGCCGCAGTTTGTCCATAGTTACGACGTAAAATCACCACTTTTAGATCAGTACGAATTTGTGCCTGTTCTTTGAGAAATTCCGCTGAACCATCCCTAGAACCATCATCTACACAAATAATTTCATAGTTCAATTTACTATCTGTGAGAGTGGAAGAAATTGCTTTTAGTAATAAAGGTAGGCTTTCTACTTCATCTTTAATTGGTATAACTACGGATACATCTAAAATTGGTGGTTGATGATTAGTCATTTTTTATAGCTGATAATTGATTGGATATAAATTCCCAAATTCTTGAGAAAGTCAGAGATTTGCAGGTTGTGGATTAAATTAAGTATGTCACTAAAATAGTTTTGGTAGGTCGAAAAATACGGTTCATCTATCCGTTACCATCATAACTTTTGATTACTCTACCAGCGCCACGCAATTGTTGATAATAACACTGACTAACTTTGTCTCCTTGTTCTGAAAGTTGGTCAATACCAATACCATTCCGGCCTTGATCCTTTCCTGAACTGTGGATATAATCACCATTACCTAAATACAAACCCACGTGAGTCGCTTTTTTTGAAGTTCCAAAAAATATTAGATCTCCTAATTTTAATTCAGTAATATCAACCATTTGAGTAAAGGCCTCTTGTTGATAAGCATCTCTTGGTAGCCAAACACCTACAGATTTAAAAGCGGCTTGCATGAAACCAGAACAATCATAATTAGGTGCAACTGTACCACCCCAAAGATAATAATTATCTTGTTCCTTTGCTGCTTGAGTAAAAGCAATAATGTCGGGTATGCGTTGTTGAATTTCTGTTGCTAAGACCAACTGGGGCTGATATAATGTTTGAGTCCCTTGAATAAACTGCAAATCTTCCCTGGACAACCATCCTGGATAGTCGTCTTCACATAAACAGACTTCAACTGCTTTATTTTCATGATTTGATGTTATTTGTAAATGTCGTCCTGTTGCAGCTTGAGTTGCTAACCGCACACATTCAGGGGAGTCATAGAGATTGAGGTTAGTTGTACATTGATATTCATTTGTAGGAGAATAGGGAATTTGTGAATTTAGATTTAAGGACATGGGTAATATGATGATTTTTTGTAGAAATGTTCTCTGTATCAGGATTATCTTCTCTACATTATGTAATTTACCATTAATGTCATATCTAAACTATCTTGAGTTTTGGTAATAATCAGTAATAATTGAACGCAGATGGACGCAGATAAACGCAGATAATTTCTTGACCTGAACATATCCCATCAGTTACAAGATACTTTACCGCTGACACAGATATTATTTTAAATAATCTTTTTTAAGTCCTTTTTTCCTGGTGTGCTTTGAGTTTATAGTTTTATTTATCACTGCGTATGAATGAGTTAACCATAAATTATAATTAAAACTTATCATTATAGGATAATACTTTTAATATTCATAACTTAGGAAAATTCCACTTTAGATTTTCTTAATAATTAATTGAGAATTATTTTTATTTAGGAACGAGCTTGCAATACTTTCGGCGATTTGCTAGAATTATTGAGAATTTCATAATTGGGTTACTATTGTCAATTTTCTACCCTGCTAAAAGATGATTTTCAAAAGCCTTTATTTATAGTGGTTTCAGAGGTCAATTTTGAAAAAAATACAAAACTTTACAAATTAGCAGTGGTTTGAAAGAGTAAATTGGGGAAAAATTATTCAGCAAATAATGTACTTTGACTGGTAGAACAAATATACTATTGACAAATAGGTTGATTTATGATAGGCGAGGGTTTTTTGTAGTAGTTAGGTAAAGTCTTGACTAGTTAGAGGTTGAGATAAAACATCAATATCATGTATACTATTTATACCATTTTATTTTAAAGTTCACCCAGGTACAAACCTATCCGCGTTTATCTCCGGTTCATTGCTGATTCCTGTACCCATATCGCATTAAGAATGATGTAAAGATGTTTCATGAAACGTTTTTACAAAATTTTGGTAACAAAATAAAAATATCTAAAGTATTGTATTTTTCGTTGCGGTTTGAGTAGCTAAAAGGTCAAAAATTGCGAAAATAAATTTATATGTATAAAGTAGTAAGGGCTTTAGCCCTTACCTATTAACGAGAAAACCAGAAGATATTACCCATCTTTGCTGTTTTCTGAAAATGGCAAATGGCAGATTAGATCACACTCTATTAACCATTGAGCAGTACAACGAGGATAACTATTTGGATCACAGGTCCACACTAGTTTTTGGTGACAGTTTTCACCCTTTTGATTAACTGAGTTTTCAATTTCCTGATTAACTGAGTTTTCACCTTTCTGGTTATTGATATTAGTCGAGGACATAATTTAAACTCCTCTTATTTGTTTTTTAATTAAATCTTAACTATTTTATATAGCAACTTATGGGTATATTAGTAAATAACTAAGGTAGATATTGTAATATTTATTTACATCCTATCCCATTTTACAGAGCTATGATTCTAGTCAAGATTCGTTACTTGAAAAAATAGTATGAATAACAAGGAATTAAAAATATAGGTTTTAAAAATAAATTATGCCTGCGGAAATTCTAGTTAAATAAAATAATGTTTAATTTTTCAATTAGTTAGAAAATAAAAGACTATAAAATAAACATCTGGAGGAAGTGAATCTAGAAATATTCAATGTAATGTCTCTACAATAATATTTAATATTTAATTTAATATTTAAGATATTAAAAAATCATCTTTTACTAAACTTTGAAACTTATTTACGAGTGATTTACGGAAAATAGAAGTAAGAGGAAAAAGAGAGATATTTGTCAATAACTAATTACCAATGATCAATGACTAATAACTAATGATAAGATTACACTAGTAAAATATCAGGAAATTATTCACAAATGGTTTTTTTTAATCAAGACAAACAACTAGAAAATCTCGGTAATCAAATATTAGAAGCAACTTGGACAAAATTTTCGACTTTAGCACCTAACCAAATTGCGCTGACTTGGGTTGTATATGATCCTCCTGCACCTGTTAATACAGGTGGTGCGCTGACTCCCAATGCTTTCTGGGAACACCCAGTCCGGGGATTTAGCTATCGTGGGGGAGAACGTATTTATCCTGCTAGTGTGGTAAAATTATTCTACCTGGTAGCGGTGCAAGAATGGCTAGAAAAAGGCATGAGTCAAACAACGGACGAACTAAACCGAGCTTTGACAGATATGATAGTAGATTCTAGTAATGATGCTACTAGCTTAATTGTTGATATTCTCAGCGGTACTACTTCCGGTCCTGTGTTAACCCCTGGTCCTTTTGAAACCTGGAAATATCAGCGTCAGATTGTTAACCGCTATTATCAGTCCTTGGGTTGGGAGGAAATAAATGCAATTAATGTCTGTCAAAAAACCTGGGGTGATGGTCCCTATGGACGGGAAAGGGCGTTTTATGGGGAAATGTTTGAAAACCGCAATATGCTAACAACGGATGCCACTGCTAGATTATTACATAGTATCGTGGGTGGGGTGGCAGTGTCTAGTGGGCGATCGCAAGGGATGATGAAGTTACTTAAACGCAGTCTTCATGCTGATGAATTACCCCAAAATGTTGAAGAAGATCAGGTTACAGGCTTCTTAGGCGGTGGATTACCGGAAAATGGTCAAATCTGGTCAAAAGCAGGTTGGACAAGCACAGTGCGTCACGATGCGGCTTATATTGAATTACCAAATCAACGTCCTTATCTGTTAGTGGTATTTACAGAAGGGAAGGAACAAGGAAAAAGTCGGGAAATCTTGCCTTTTGTTTCTGGGAAAATTGCGGAAGCAGTTAGTAAATTATAACCAGGAATTAACTCTAGAACAACACAGATAAATTTTTTCATTGGTGGATTAGGAAATGCTATAATGATTCCTGAATGATTTTTAGTTGCTCCTAATTCCCCATACTTAAAGCTGCTACAGCTACAATTAGCTAAAGTGTCAAATTCTCTACCATTACGTGATCAATATCTGACTTTAATTGATGACATTATCCAAACCACTCTCAAGGGTAAGATTAGCTCTGTAGAGCAGGTTTATCAAATGTTACTCAAGGGTATTACTTCTGGAACTGGGGAAGTATTTGAGTTAGTTTTGAGCGATCGCCTCAATATTATACAATCTCAAGTAGATTCGGAAACGGATGAACTGAAAAAAGCCAAGGCTACCCGAAGTTTACGCGCCGCTAAAACGATTCAAACTCAATGGCAACGGTGGCAAGAACAAAATAAAGCCACTGAAGCCATATCCTTATCTATGCGGGAAATTACCACAGCCACCGCAGATGAGAGATTAACAGCTTTATTACGAGCCATTGATCCTAATCAAAAGTACCCATTAAATTTATCCCAACTGCAACAGTTAGCCAAGTCTTTACAACAGTTTGCAACTGCTAATGAAGATTTTGGGCAAATTGCTGAGGGTATTACCCATGGTATAGCCTCTTGGCAAAGAATACAAGCAAATTTACTTAATTGGATGTATGAACAACAGAATACTTTAGGATTTGGGGGTTTACCCGGAGAAAATAGTCCTTGGTCTAGTTGGGCTAAAGTAGTCAATAGTGAAATTCCCCAAGTATTTTTTCAGACTCTAGCAGTAGAACAATCAGCGCTAGAATTTACCCAAAAACAGCAGGGAATTAGTTTAAGTAATTGGGTAGAATTAACAATAGTTTTACAGTTTTTACAAAGAGGTTTAATTACTTGGTTTGATTCCTACGGAGCGCTTCGCTATCAACAAGCTTATGATATTCAAGCCAGACCAAAATTATCTATTTCCACATATTTAACCTTTGCAGTAATTTGGAGTCAATTAGCAAATGGTTTTGAAAATCAAGCAGTAAAATATAGTAATGCTGCTTCTCAAATCATGCTACAAATTTTGCGAAATTTTGCCCAATGCCCTTATTTTCCCCTATATGGAGGGATTTTTGCCTCATTTTCTGGTAGTTATTTACGTGATGCTTTAGATTATTTAGATGCTCCCTTGCGTTCTGCCGCAGGTACTCAAGAAAAAGCTCGGATTTTGACCTTATTGGGTTATTCCCAGCGGGGTTTAGGCAGATATGATCGTTCTCTCAATTTTCATCAACAAGCTTTAGAAATAGCTAGAAATGCGGGTGATAAAACCTGTGAAATTGCTAATCTTAATCACCTCAGTCGCACCTATGTGCAACAACAAAATTATAGTGAAGCCATTAATTATAGTCAACGGGCATTAATTTATAGCAGACAAACAGGAGACAAAACCGGGGAAGCTAACGCTTTAGTCAACTTAGGTTATAGCGAAGTCATGCAAGCCAAAGAAACAGAAATTAGTGAACCAGAAGTTTATGAAACTGCAATTAACTATTTAGGACAAGGGTTAAAATTAGCAGAAAAATTAGGTGATCTACAAAGTCAAGCTTTATGTTTTAGTAGTTTAGGTATTGCTTATTTAATTACCGCACAATACCCAACCGCAATTAAATATTTAGAAAATGCCTTGAAAACTGCTCAAATTGCCGGTGATTTGTATTTACAAGGCCGAAATTTAGCATATTTAGCTGAAGCTAATTATCATCTTGCTAATTATGAACAAGCAGTTTACAATGCTAGTTTAGGAATGTATCTTTTAGAGCAAATTGCATCTCAAGAATGGCAAAAACCAGCTAGTTTACTAAATATTATTAGAGGACAAATTGGGGTAGACAAATTCCAACTACTGCTACAACAAAATCGCCAAAAAATGATCGCCATTATTGGTATTGACGGCTATGATTATATTCCCCCATTGCTGGTAAAATATCAAGAAGAGATGTAATTTAAACTTGTATCTAAATGATACAGGACTTACGCAAAATATCTCTCAAATCCTCATTTATCCGTGACCTCTGTGCCTGGAGTGGTTCGTTATTCCATGAATCTTGCGTAAGTCCTATGATAAAAAATCAAAGAGTCACCCTGTATACCTAGAAAAGTGGAAATAATTCCCTTATAAACAATTCCTTACTCCAGTTATGCCTGATTAAAAGCTACCTATCTCTATGTCCCTACTTCAAAAAGGAATACCACTCACTGCCCTTGCGCCAATGCAAGATGTGACAAATCTCTGGTTTATGAAAGTCATCGCCCATTATGGTAGTCCTGATTACTTTTTTACCGAGTATTTTCGCGTAAATGATACCTCACGACTCAACCCTAAAATTTTGGCAGCAATCACGGAAAATGATACAGGTAGCCCAGTTTTTGCACAAATGATTGGGGAAAGTGTTCCCGACTTAGCAAGAACAGCAAAAGAACTCTGTAAATATAATACTGCGGGAATAGATTTGAATATGGGCTGTCCAGCACCCAGAATCTATCGTAAAAACGTAGGAGGTGGATTACTACGAGAACCAGAAAAAATAGAGCGGATTTTAGCAGAACTGCGGTGTGTTGTGAATGACCGCCCTTTAACCGTTAAAATGCGCGTAGGCTTTGAAAATACAGATAACTTTTATAAAATACTCGATATAATTGCCCGTCAAAACATTGATTTATTAAGTCTACACGGTCGCACAGTCAAAGATATGTACCACGGGGTAGTAAAATATGATTTAATTGCCCAAGCCGTCAAACGGGTTGATTGTCCAGTGCTGGCTAATGGTAACATTAACTCAGCCACAACTGCTATCGAGGTGCTTTCTCAAACCGGTGCAGCAGGTGTCATGGTGGGACGTTGGGCTATCGGGAACCCCTGGCTATTTGATCAAATTCGTCAGGCTTTAGCAGGACAACCTATTATACCTGTGTCTTTAGTGAAAGTACGTAATTATATAGACCGTTTGTGGCAAACTCCCACAGCGTCAACTATGCCAGAACGAGCGCGGGTCGGCTACCTAAAAATGTTTCTTAACTACATTGCTTTAAGTGTTGATACTGATGGTTGTTTCCTCCGCATGATGCGACAAGCACAAACTGAGGTAGAATTACTTACTATCTGCGATCGCTTTCTCCTGGCTGAGACGAAAACTTTGGCTTTAATCCCATCATTAAGTGGGTAATTTTAGTTACTATTTAAATGAGGAGGGATTTTCTCATGGTGGTATAAATTATGTTTCGCGCCAAGCCGCAAAGTCGCAAAGTTGGAGATATTGAATTTTCCTGATTAAAGGGAACTAAGTATATGGGCTGAGAAAATTTTCTGGGGTGTCTATTCATGCGCTTATGCGTATTTTACTTTTATTAAAAATAATTGTAATTAATAATAAGTAGTAAAATATAGCCTTTCCTAATCTAATAAAGTACAAACCAATTTATTCCCTATTCCCTATTCCCTGTTCCCTGTTATCTATTCCCGATTTACTCCATTGCTTCATTTACAGGGAATCTATCAATTAACTGTATAGCCCTTTGAGCATTACGCCGCAATACATCTGGTAAATTAGGTACATGAGGAATCTGGGATAATAAATCCAGCGTTCGGCGTAAAATTCGCACTACGTCCCCTTCGTCTAAAGTGGTTTTCTGACATAATACCTTCCACTCTACCCCTAGCGCCCACTGTTCCACTAGAGAAATCAAGCTAATAAAGCGAGTTTCCAAGCCCACTGGTAAGGCCACGCCATGACGATACTGCACTTTTAACACAGAACGGCGAATAGGTTGCAATGCTAACCAGGCTGTATCTGCCTCCGTGGATAAACTAAAGTCAACTTTAGTATCTGGACGCGGGCTTTCAGTCACTAAAGCCGCTACTACTGCTGCTAAGTTATGGGGACCAATATTGTCTAATTCTCCGCTGGCTAAGACTAAACCTAACCATAACTCATTTTCGCCACGAATGGCCGCCGCAATCTCTCCTAATTTTGTCGGTATTAAATTATTTAAACATTCAAATGACTGCAAAATTTCAATTAAACAAAGAAATTCCTCCCAGTATCTTTGGGATTGTAATGATATTTGCTCTTCTAAATGTTCAATTTCTGCCTCTAATTCGACACAACGCGCCCTATTTTTAAATATTTTGGCAATATTTCCCGATTTATAGATGGGATGATTTTCTAACTGTTCTTGAACAGCGGTTAAGCGGCTAAGTTGTTCTCTTACTTCTGTTGGTAGATGATTAAATTCTTCTGGTTTAGGAATGCTTTGAGCAATAGTAATTGTGCTTTCATCACCACGTATAGAATGTCCTCTTTTTAAGCTCAATTCTGAAGGTGGGATAATATTATCTGGTACTTCTACTCGTGGCATTTCTGCATACATATCTAATATATCTGCTGAAGTTGCTACATACCAACGATTATTTTGTCCCAAGCAGACAAAGTAAGAGATTTCACCGAAATTAACAGCCTTATCAATTAATACTACTGTTATCGGTAAAGGTGACATGGAACTTCTGTCTTGAAGACTCAACATAGTCCCAGATATGGCAAAATCTAGCATCATTGCCAATTGGGCTTTTCTGTCCTCCTGTGCTTGTTCTTGCAAGGTTTTGAAAATTTGCCGTTCTACTTTCAATCTTTGACGCAATTTTTCATACACCATTAATTCATTTTCATCAATAGCTGCCAGTTGTCGTTGAATTTGCGCTAATTCGTCCTTAAATTGCCCTAATTCTTCAAAATCTGGTTGTAGATGCAAATTAGACATATATTGTCCAAAACTGCGTTCTATCAGTTCTCTGGCTTTTTCTATGGTATGAGTTTGCAAGAGATTTAATACCATACCATAGCTGGGTGTAAACTGACTCACAAGGGGATCAGCCTTAGATGTGGCTAAATAAGACGCTTCCTTAGCTCCTTCAAAGGGGGTTTGTAATGTCACTACATAACCCTGTAAATCCATACCTCGACGACCGGCGCGGCCTGCCATTTGCAAAAATTCCGAAGCATTAAGTAAGCGGTGTCCGTTATCAGTCCGCTTAGACAAAGTAGAAATTACTGTAGTTCTTGCAGGCATATTAATTCCTGCCGCTAAGGTTTCCGTAGCGAATACCACTTTAATTAATCCCTGTTGAAACAGTTCTTCGACTAATACCTTCCAAGCTGGTAAAATGCCCGCATGATGAGCGGCAATTCCTCGGTATAATGGGGCAACTTGTCCAGTCCTGGCTGCGTCGGGGTTCTTACGTAAAAATTCATCAATTTGTTTACGTAAAATTTGAGACTCATCATTATTAACTAACCATAAATCACCAACTTCTTCCACCGCTTTATCACAGCCTCGACGACTGAAAATAAAGTAAATTGCCGGTAACATATCCCGTTCTTGTAGTTGGTTGAGGGTATAAATAATCCCCGGTGGTTCTGGTCTTCCAGCTTTACCTTTTTCCCAATATCCCTTTTTAGCTTTTTTTACCAAGCGGGGGTTAATTTTGGTATTAGTTTCATTTAATAACGGAAATAAGCCCTTGGGATTACAGAAGTTAAATTCTAGGGGAACGGGGCGAAAATCAGAGTAAATTAGGTCTGTTGGACCATGAACATGATTTAACCAACTGGTCAGTTGATCACTGTTGGCAACGGTAGCAGAAAGCGCTACAAGTTGGATAGAACGAGGACAGTAAATAATGGATTCTTCCCATACTGTACCCCGTTGGCGATCATTCATGTAGTGGCACTCATCTAGCACTACAGCCTCAACATCTGTTAAGGAGATGCCAATTTGACCTATGGGCGTGCCATAGAGCATATTACGGAAAATTTCCGTAGTCATCACTAAAATTGGTGCATCTCGATGAATAGAAGCGTCTCCCGTCAGGAGTCCAACTTGATCAAAGCCAAATTTTTCGCGGAAGTCTCGCAGTTTTTGATTAGATAACGCCTTGAGGGGAGTGGTGTAAAATACCCGTTTCCCGCGAGATAAGGCACGATAGATAGCGTATTCCCCAATTAAGGTCTTTCCTGAACCTGTGGGCGCACAGACCACTACTGAACGGTCAGCATTTAGGGAAGAAATCGCTTCTTTCTGAAATTGATCTAATTCAAAGGGGAAGATTGACTTGAGGTCAATGTCATTAGCAGGGGCAGAATAATTCACTCAATCATAATTTACAAGCAGACTATCTATTATCATAACGCGATTAGTGGTTGGCTATGTTAGTCAGAAAAGCCGAGTTGTGGAGGTATGGCCGAAGGGGATGTTTGAAAACCGACATTCCGCACTTGATCATCTAGTATAAGCCTTTTCCAGAATTATTCTTAAATAATGGTTAAACAATTAAGTATTTAAACTGAAAATAT
>NZ_KE384595.1:25601-64134 GCF_000426905.1 Dolichospermum circinale AWQC131C | reverse complement strand
ATTTCTCCGTGACCTCTGTGCCTGGAGTGGTTCGTTATTCCATGAATCTTGCGTAAGTCCTATATTTAATAAAATATGTTTTGAAAATTGAGGATATCCAGCAGTTAAAACCGTTCCCTGTTCCCTGTTCCCTGTTCCCTGTTCCCTGCTTTCACAGATAACTTTTTCAGCAAGCCCTAAGTACATTGAAATTGCTGTAAGTAAAGAATATGGGATAAAAGTAAAAGTTTTGCTCTTGCTTCTGCTAAATTTTCGAGAATGAAAACCCCCTGATTAGGGCTAAAGCCCTGACTACAAAGAACTGTGATATCACAAAGCCCCCAGGGGGTTATTTACGTTAATTTACTTTGCCTTCATGTCAGCTATAGCACCTCTAGTCATGGCAGCGATCGCTTTATCGGTGGCTTTTGGCAAGTGATAATATTTACCTCCAGCAGTTTTTGATAATTCCTTCGCAAAACCAGTTGATACAAATTTACTTTCCGTATCAATGACTAATAATTGCATTCCCGAAGCCCTAATTCTGGCCGCAATGTCTAATAATTCGGCTTTAATATCTGGTTTTTCTCCTGGTTCTATGGGTTCACCCAAAGAACGAGCTAACGGAATATTACCGCGTCCATCAGTAATTGCCACGATAACAACCTGTCCAATATCGCCACCCATTTGGGCATTTATCCCCACCCGCACAGCTTGAGTTAAACCATGTGCTAAAGGAGAACCGCCACCACAGGGTAATCTTTCTAACCTATTTTTGGCTAAAGCAATGGAACGGGTAGGAGGTAATAATACTTCGGCTTGTTCTCCTCTAAAGGGGATTAAAGATACTTGGTCACGATTTTGATAGGCTTCTGTTAAAAGCTGCATGACTGCACCCTTAGCAGATTGCATCCGATTTAAAGCCATTGAACCAGAAGCATCTACAACAAATACGACTAAAGCGCCGGCTTTTCTCACTAACCGCTTAGAACGAATATCTCCCTGTTCAACAATGACTTTTTTATCTGGCTGTCTAGCTCGCCGTGCTTTTTGATACGGGGCTGCGGCTCGCAATGTGGCATCTACGGCGATGCGTCGGGCTTTCCCTTTGGGAATCATTGGCTTGATATACCGTCCCCGGTCGTCTGAGAAGATAATACTGCGACTTCCCGATTTACCTTGACGTTGTGCCATTTGAGTAAAATAAAGCACTTCTGGGTCAAGAATTACCCCTTCTGGGTCAAAAATAAACTCTTCGGGAATGTCTGGAGGTTCTTGCTGTTCTTGGTCTTCTTCTTTTTCCTCTTCCTGTTCCTCTTCCTGTTCTTCTTCTTGTTCCGACTCGTCTTGATTTTCTGGTGGTGGGGGTGGAGGTGGAGGTGGTTGCTGTTCGTCTGGTGGTGTTTGGATGATGGTGGTTCTGGGAACTATGACCAATTCCACCGCGCGACGTAAATCATCCGCTGTTACCGTATTACGTCCTTCTAATGCTGCTGCGGCTTTGGCTACACGCACCGCAAATAGTTCCGCACGATGTCCTTCCACACCCCCGCGAATGGCTTCATTGACGAGGTAGGTAATTTGTTCTGGGGTAATGGTGACTTCCTTTAACCATTCCCGTGCCAGGATGATTTGGGTTTTCAGGGAGTCTATGTCTTCGCTGTACTGTTGCAGAAATTCTGTGGGAGATTTGGAATAAGCGATCGCTTGTGCAACTGCCTGTACTCTTTGATCTATACCCAGAACTCCGTCTGCTGATAAAGCGATCGCTATTCTATCAAGTAAATGTTCTCTTAATGCCCCTTCTTCTGGATTATAGGTGGCAATAAACAACGGTTTACAAGGATGTTGAAAACTGATTCCTTCCCGTTCAATTTGGTTACGTCCGTCCGATAATACCGATAAAAGTTGGTTACTAATTTGGTCATCTAATAAATTGATTTCATCTACATACAGCACACCTCGATTAGCTGTAGCGAGTAACCCCGGTTGAAATACTGTATCACCCTGCTTAACCGACTGTTCCACATCCACAGAACCCAAAAGCCGGTCCTCTGTCACACCCAGAGGAATTTGCACAAAAGGTGCAGGGATAATTTCCGTTTCTATCTCCTGTCTTTGTTCAGCTAAGAGTTTATCATCCCATTCTTCTGGATGATTGGGGTCACAGTTGCTAACAGAAGCTTTCACAACTTCAATAGGTGGTAATAAAGCGTGAATGGCACGCGCCATTACAGATTTAGCAGTACCGCGACGACCTGCAATTACCACACCCCCCAAAACGGGGTCTACTGCTGTCAACAGCAAAGCTATTTTAATTGCTTCTTGGCCGACTACAGCGGCCAAGGGAAAAGCAGTCATTGTCGGGGTAAGAGTAGGCGATCGCATTGTTTCCTTAATAGTTATTATGATTCTAGGATAGCAATTCTTGGCACATTTTAGAATATATGTAATGGCAATTCCTCAAGGAGCAAGATATATGACTAGGATTCAGGTTAAAAGTTTTACTCTGGAAGAATATCACCAACTCACCGAAATCGGCTTTTTCAAAGAAGATGATCACATTCAATTAATTAACGGAGAATTAATAGAAATGGTATCAAAAGGTAGAGCGCATGAAACTTCTTTACGTAATTTATTGCGGGAACTTCCTAAAATGATAGGAGACAGAGGAACTTTACAATCTCAAGCCCCTATTACCATACCACCAAAAAGCGAACCAGAACCAGATTTTGCCATTATCAAAAATCGTGATGATAATTATTTATCATCTCACCCCCAAGGGACTGATATCTTATTAGTCATAGAAGTTGCAGATTCTTCGATAGATTATGACCAAAAGGTGAAAATACCTCTGTATGCAAAAGCCGGAATTGTTGATTATTGGATATTTAATTTATTAGATAATTGCTTAGAATGTTACAGTGAACCATATCAAAATAAATCAGGTGAATTTGGTTATGCAAATAGGCGAATTGTCTTACCAAATCAAGCGATATCTCTACCTTGTTTTCCCGATTTATCGCTAGATTTAAGTAAAGTATTTCCTCCGCATTAGATATCTGAATTTTTTGACAAATGATTCATAAATAACATATAATTATCAATAGGTTCAGCACCACTGTCAAGTTAAAAATTTATTTACCTTGGGTAAAATGGAGCTACAGATATGGTACAACAACTCACACCAGAAACCAAATTAGAAATCATCTACCCTGATAGTGATGGAAATCCCATGGCTGATAATACAGAACATTATGAATGGATAGTTAAAATCAAAGAAAATTTAGAGCTATTATTTGCTTCAGAAAAAGATGTGTTTATCGCCGGTGATTTACTGTGGTATCCGGTGGAGGGAAGTGTAAAAACCCGTCAAGCACCTGATGTCATGGTTATTTTCGGTAGACCAAAAGGTAAACGGGGTTCTTATAAACAATGGGAAGAAAATAATATTCCTCCTCAAGTAGTCTTTGAAATTTTATCTCCAGGAAATCGCAGCCAAGAAATGGCTAAGAAACTCCTTTTTTATCAACGTCATGGTGTGGAAGAATATTATGTTTATCATCCAGAAAAAATTGAGTTAACTGGATTTATTCTTCAAAAACAGTGGTTAGAAGATATTGAGGAAATTAATAATTGGGTAAGTCCGCGTTTAGGAATACGACTGGAAATAACATCAAGTAATTTAGAAATTTATTATCCTGATGGAAAAAAGTTTCTCACATTTCTAGAATTAAATCAACGTGCTGAACAAGAATATAAACGTGCTGAACAAGAATATAAACGTGCTGAACAAGAACGTCAAAATTATCAAGACCTATTAGCAAAATTAGAAGCTAAAGGTATTGATATTAATACTCTCTAAAATTCATATCCCTGACTTATTAAAAAAGTTGGGGATATGAACTAATAGTAAGTAACCAAAAACCAAATTTTTTGTTGTTGATTATTGGATATTTAATTTATTAGATAATTATTGAGAATGTTACAGGAAATCATATCAAAATAAACAAGGTCAATTTGATTTAGGACTTACGCAAGATTCATGGAATAACGAACCACTCCAGCCACAGAGGTCACGGAGAAATCAGGATTTGAAAGATATTTTGCGTAAGTTATGTGATTATAAAAATCAGTAAATTGTTTTACAAAATCAAGAATAAATAATAAAATTACGAACTAATGAACAACGAAGTAGCAAAGAACACGAAGGAGACGAGGTTGTGGAAATATTTTGCGTAAGTCCTAAGTCTTAAAACATAAAAAACCTCACCTCCCTACCTAACTTCTCCCTCACCCTTTCCTAAGAAGAGAGAGAAAAAGAAAAACCTTGCTATTGCTTCACAAATTGTTACAAATGAATAACGGCTGCAATTCAAGAATGAGGTATTAATAAAGTTCTGTGGTTATTGGCAATATGGCAACTTTTAAGTTATGATATTTTTGATTTTGAATTATGGCAATAGTCTTTATATCTTCCATTTATTTTACAGCGAGCATTATGAAAAAATAGCAGCCATTATCAGAAGCAATTTTATTTCGCTATTGTGACAAACATTTGGTGAAAAACAATTTTATGGGATATGCAAATGCTGAGATTAACAGGTTATAAAATACTTGAAAAAATTTATTCTAGTAGCGAAACTTTGGTCTTTCGAGGCATAAGAGAAAAAGACCAAATATCAGTAGTTATCAAGTTTTTACGTCATGAGTACCCAAAGTTCGAGAAATTGGTACAGTTTCGTAATGAATATACTATTATCAAAAATCTGAATATTGCCGGCATTATTAAAACCTATGGCCTGGAAAATTATGAAAACGGCTATGCTTTAATAATGGAGGATTTTGAGGGTATTTCTCTCCAGGAAAAAATTAAAGAATGGGGGGAAGGAGGTATGGGAAACAGCGCGGTAGGATTAAGAGAATTTTTCACTATTGCTTTACAAATAGTTTCTATTTTACAAGAATTGCATCATCAAAGGGTAATTCATAAAGATATAAAAACCGCTAATATTCTGATTAAAACTAGCACTTTAGAAGTTAAGCTAATTGACTTTAGTATTGCTTGTTTACTTAAGAGAGAAACTCAAACTCTCGCTAGTCCTAATGTTCTGGAAGGAACTTTATCATATTTGTCTCCAGAACAAACTGGACGTATTAACCGCTTGGTTGACTATCGCACAGATTTTTATTCTTTAGGTGTGACATTTTTTGAGCTTTTGACTGGAGAATTACCTTTTGCTAGTAATGACCCCATAGAATTGATACATTACCATATTGCTAAACAACCCCCATTATTACATAATATTCATAGTCATATTCCCCCCATTTTATCGGCAATTATTCATAAATTGATGGCGAAAAATGCTGAATATCGCTATCAGTCTGCCTATGGGATTAAGTATGATTTAGAAATGTGTATAAAAGCTGGAGAAGAAACTGAAAATATTCAGGCTTTTGAATTAGGAAAAAGAGATATTAGCGATCGCCTAACTATTCCTGAAAAACTGTATGGTAGAGAAGTAGAGGTAAAAACTCTGCTCACAGCTTTTGAGCGTATTTGTGCTAATAATAAGGAAATGATCCTGGTGGTTGGGTATTCGGGAATTGGTAAAACCGCTGTAGTTAATGAAGTTCATAAACCCATAGTTTGTGCTAGGGGTTATTTTATTAAAGGTAAATTTGACCAATTTCAACGCAATATTCCTTTTTTTGCATTTATACAAGCTTTCCGAAATTTAATAGATCAACTATTAACTGAAAGTGATGCTCAATTGCAAGAATGGAAAACTAAAATTCTGTCTGCATTAGGAGAAAATGCTCAGGTTATTATTACTGTTATCCCAGAATTAGAACAAATTATTGGTAAACAGCCTCCTGTTCCAGAATTGTCCACCATGGCCACAGAAAATCGTTTTAATTTGCTATTTGAGAAATTTATTCATGTTTTTACCACTCAAAAACATCCTTTAGTCATATTCCTTGATGATTTACAATGGGTAGATTTGGCTTCTCTTAAATTGATGCAATTACTAATGACTACAAATGAAATTAGTTATTTGTTGTTAATTGGTGCTTACCGGGACAATGAAGTGTCTGCTACACATCCTTTAATATTAACTATTGAGAATATCTGCAAAACTGCATCAGTTAATACTATTACTCTAAATTCTCTCAATCAATCTCACCTCAATCAACTCATTGCTGATACTCTGAATTGTCCGACTACAGTAGCTATACCTTTTACTGAATTAGTCTATCTAAAAACCCAGGGAAATCCGTTTTTTAGCCACCAATTTATCAAATCTCTCTATGAAGATGGTTTAATTCGCTTTAACTTTGATTGTCGTTATTGGCAGTGTGATATCGCACAAATTCAAGCTTTAGCTATCACTAATGATGTGGTAGAATTTATGGCACTGCAATTACAAAAATTACCCGAATCAACTCAATCAGTATTAAAGCTGGCCGCTTGTATTGGCAACCAATTTAATTTAGATACATTAGCAAAAATTAATCAAAAATCTCAGATAGAAACAGCGGTAGATTTGTGGAAAGCATTGTTAGAAGAATTTATAATTCCCACAACAAAAATTTACAACTTCTTTCAATCTGATTTACTTAATGATCAACAGTTATCAGCAGTTCATAACTACGAAGAACAGAAATTTAGTTACAGATTTTTACATGACCGTGTACAGCAAGCTGCTTATGCTTTGATTCCTGACCAAGAAAAACAATCTACCCATTTAAAAGTTGGGCAATTGCTCTTAAAAAATACCTCGGAAAAAGACATAGAAGAAAATATATTTGAAATTGTGAATCAGTTGAATATTGGCATGGATTTAATTACAGTTCAGTCAGAAAAATATGCAGTAGCTCAACTAAATTTAATTGCCGGTTCTAAAGCTAAATCAGCTACAGCTTATGATGCTGCTTTTAGGTATTTAAAAAAAGGTTTATCATTGCTTGCAGCAGATAGTTGGCAGCATGAATATAACCTAACATTAAACCTTTATATAGAAGCGGTGGAGGCGGCATATTTAAATATTCATTCTGAGCAAGCAATAACTTATATAGAAATAGTTAATAAAAATGCAATTAGTGTATTAGATGAAGTTAAGGTATACAAAAAGCAAATGCTCATGCAGGACATGGAATTAACCTTTGATAGAGGGCTAAAATTATTGGAGAAACTAGAAGTTACTGTAGAAGAAGTACCCCTAATAAATGTTAACGTTGAGGACTTAATACATTTACCAAAAATGACAGATCTTTATAAACTTGCAGCAATGGGGATACTAATGGGACTTGGTTTTATAGCTTATTTCTCACAATTGGAGATGGAATTGCCGATTATACTTACTATAATAAATCTGGCTATTAAATATGGCAATTCTGTGGAGTCTGCTTATACTTATATTTGTTATGGCTTGATAGTCTGCGATAGATTTTCCGATATTAATACTGGATATAGTTATGGAAAATTAGCTCTTAATTTATCAGAGCAGTTTGATAATCAAGTGATCAGATTCAGAATTTTAATGTTATGGTATTCTCATATTATTTATTGGAAACAGCATTTTCGAGGATCTATAGTTCCTTTACAAGAGATTGCTGAATATGGCTGGAAAATAGGTGAAACAGACTTTTTAGGTTTTGCTTATACGTTTAATATGTTCATGATGTTATTTGCTGGGGAAAATTTAATAACTGTATCTGAATATCTAGAAAATTGTGCTGCTTTAATCTCTCATAGAAAACTCGATTGGCATACTCAAAACATCAAAACTTGGCAACAAATAATATTTAATTTGCAAGCAATAAATCAGGATAAATGCCAATTTAATGGTGATTTTTTTACTGAAGAATTGTTTCTATTTTTAGTTAATAATAAAAATTATCACTCTCTCTTTGGATTTTATCTAACTAAAACCATACAATTTTATTTATTTAAAGAATATAAAAAAGCCCTTGATAATGCTATTTTTGCTAAAGAATATATAACATCTGTGCCAGGACAAATTACTGTCAGCCAACATAATTTTTACTATTCTTTGTCTCTTTTGGCTGCATATAATTATCAGTCAGAACATGAACAAATGGAGTCCATGAAACAAGTTTTGGCAAATCAGGAAAAGATGCAGTATTGGGCTGTTAATGCACCAATGAATTATCAACATAAATATGACCTGATAGAAGCTGAAAAAGCGCGAGTTTTAGGGCAAATGCTCTTAGCTATGGAATATTATGACCGAGCTATTGAAGGTGCAAATAATTATGAATATCTTCATGAAGAGGCCTTATCTTATGAATTAGCGGCAGAGTTTTATTTATCTTTAGGTAGAAATGAAATTGCTTCATTATATATGACAAAGGCATATTATGGATATTTACGTTGGGGAGGAAAAGCTAAGGTAGACCATTTAGAAAAATCCTATCCCCAATTACTTGCTAAGACCCTACAAGCAGGAAAAAAACCTGTATCAATGATGATTTCTAAAAATAATAGTATTTCGGAGGCTATTGATTTGAAAACAGTTATAAAATTCTCTCAAGTAATTGCTAGTGAAATCCACATAGATAAATTGCTATCAACATTAATGCAAGTGATCATGGAAAATAGCGGTGCAACTAAATCTGTTTTAATTTTAGTTAAAAATAATCATCTATTTGTCGAAGCCATAAAAATAAATAATGCAACTGTTATCCAGGAATCAACCCCGGTTAATTTAAGTAAAGATATTCCTATAAATATGATTAATTATGTTTATAATACGGCGAAAATATTCGTCACAGATGATATTCAAACTCATCTTTTAATAGCTGCTGATTCTTATATTGTCTCCCAGCAACCTAAAAGTTTGTTATGTCTTCCTATTATTCATAAAGGTAAATTTATGGGTATTCTATATTTAGAAAATCAGCTAACTGTAGGCGCGTTTACATATAATAAAATCGAAGTTTTAAACTTGCTAATGACCCAAACTGCTATTTCTCTAGAAAATGCTCAGTTATATACTAATTTATCAGAACAGGCAGACAGTCTTAAACAAGCTAATCAACAATTAGAAGAATATGCTATGACTCTCAAAATCACTAATCGTTTGCAAAAGTTAGCTGATTTATCTCTTGCTATTAATTCAACACTATCAACTAATAATATACTGCAATTGGTTACACAGCAAGCTGCGGAAATTATCGGAGCGCACCAATCAATCATTAGTATTAAAATAGATGAAAGTTGCACAAAAGCAGTTCATACAGTTCATCTTGCAGATAAATATGAACAGTGGCGGGAAAATTATGAAAAGTTTGATGAATCTGATTTTTATAAATTAGGTTGTCAAATCCCAAATTCAATGCGAATGACTCAGGCTGAACTAGAAGCACATCCAGCCGCAATTAATAATAATTTACCCCTGCGCGGTTGGCTGGTAGCACCACTGATTGATATTAAAGGTAAACACATTGGTTTTATGCACCTTTCTGATAAATATGAAGGTGATTTTACAGAAGATGATGAAGCTATTTTAGTGCAGTTAGCGCAAATGCTATTATTAGCAATGAATAATGCCCATCTTTACGAGGAATCTCAACGAGTTAATCGCATTAAAGATGAGTTTTTAGCCATACTTTCTCATGAATTAAGATCGCCGCTGACTTCTATAATTGGTTGGTCACAAATGCTGCAATCCGGGAAATTAAGTCCCGAAAAAACAGCACTGGCTTTAGAAACTATTGAACGCAACGCCAAATCACAAACCCAATTAATTGAAGATGTAGTAGATATTTCTCGAATGGTTCGAGGTAATATCAGCCTCAATATTCACCCAGTCAACTTAGTATCACCAATTGAAACCGCAATTAATACTATGTATTTAGCAGCCAAAGCTAAGTCAATTAAGATATTGCTGACAATTGAATCTGATCATGTGATGGTATTAGGTGATCCAATTCGTTTACAACAAATTGTCTGGAATTTGCTCGCTAATGCGATTAAGTTTACATCCCCCGGAGGACAAGTTGAAATCGGACTAAAAACAGTAGGATCAGAAGCACAAATTCAAGTAATTGATACAGGGTATGGTATTAATCCTGATTTTATGCCCTATATTTTCGACTATTTTCGTCAAGCTGATGCTTCCAATACCCGAAATTATGGTGGATTAGGAATAGGTTTAGCAATTGTCCGTCACTTGGTAGAATTGCACGGGGGAAATATTTGGGCTAAAAGTCTAGGTAAGGGACAGGGAGCAACTTTTACAGTTAGAATACCATTACTCCAGTCACAGCCAGAGCTAAACCCCCTGATGGAGTCGCCCAACAATTCCCCAAATTCAACTATTGATGGTGTAAAAGTGTTAGTTGTTGATGATAATGTTGATGTCCGTGAGTTTTTGGTTTTTGTATTGGAAGAATATGGAGCAGTAGTCATGACGGCAGATTCGGTTAGGGAAGCATTAAAATGTCTCCAACAGTTCCCAGCAGATATCTTAATCACTGATATTGGGATGCCAGAGGAAAATGGCTATAATTTACTTAACCAAATCAGGTCTTTAGAATCCACCCAGAAAAGACAAATTCCCGCGATCGCACTCACAGGTTATACTGCAAATGAAGTCATCAATCAAGTATTAAACGCCGGTTTTCAAAAGTATCTTCCTAAACCCATAGATGTATTTGAATTAATTACAGCTATTTCCGAACTGATCTGAACAATTTAAAATTATGAACCAATCACTAAACCAAGAACAATTAAACCAAATAATTGCTGAAGTTCAAACACTGCAATTACGTCAAGAAGCAGAACTTGATCAACAACAGGTTAGAGAAATTTTACAAGACCTGAATTTACCACCTGAATTATTAGATGAGGCCTTAATTCAAATTCGACGTAAACAAGCTTTACAAGTCCAAGAACGCCGTCATAAATTAATTGGTTTGCGAGTAGCTGCGGCTGTAATTATTGCCATAGGATTAACAGTGTTTTTTCATCAACAAAAAAGTTATTTACTGGCTAATGTTTCCGCACAACAAGACAAAATTACTTTAAAATCAAATGATGAAAATATAAAAAATATCTCCCGTCAAGCTAATTCAGAACTTGTTTATCGTGTGACTTTAAAAGATGCACCTATAGGTAAAAAACTCAATCTTTCTTGTGATTGGATTGACCCAAATGGTCAAGTTGTTAAACAAAATAACTATCAAACTAGTGAAATCAAAACTTCAGTTTGGGATACTTTTTGTCGTTATGCTATTAATTCTAGTACACCTGTGGGAAATTGGCAAGTACAAATGTTTCTGGAAGGTCGGAAAATTAGTGAAGCAACTTTTGTAGTGCAATAATTATGTTTCCCTATCATTTTATTGGTTATTGGGGTGATAAAAGCAAAGAGTTTCTCACCCAGAGACGCAGAGGCGCAAAGAAAAGAAGTGAAGCGGAGAAGTTCTTTTGGGATGTTGTTTATATTGGTTGTGAGTCTTTACCTGTATTACCAAAAAATACGATTGCGGGTATTTCGGCTGGGGGTTTTTCGGTCTTAGATGTTTGGGTGAAGATAACAAATAATCGGTTGATTTTGGGTCGGGAAATTTTTGGTAAAGTGCCTTTATTTTGGACTCAGCAAGGTGGGGTAATTTGGTTTTCTTCTCAGTTACAATTGCTTTTAGAAATCCTAGAAAAACCGCAGGTTAGTATTTCTGGTTTATATGGTTATAGTTGTTTTTCCTATGTTCCTAATCCTCTCACCCCTATTAATGAAGTGTTTTCTGTGACTGCGGGAACTGAGATGATTTTTAATGGGGTTGGTGATCCTCAAGTTGACAATATTTATCAATGGTATGAATCAAAGGAACAAATTAAAGATGAAAATACCGCAGTTTCTCAATTACAAATTTTATTAAAAAATGCAATTCAAACACAAATTTCTGATTTAAAAGATCAACCTGTGGGAGTTTTTCTGTCTGGGGGTTTGGATTCTTCCATTGTTGCGTCTTTATTGGTGGAAGCTGGGGTAAAAGTTCGCGCTTACACTTTGGATTTTGGTAATGTGGGTATTCCTGAATATCCTTATGCGGAACAAGTGGCGGAATTTCTTAATATTCCTTTAGTGAAAGTTGATGCTAGTCCCAGTAATATTAAAAAGGCTTTAATTCCTACTGTAAAAGCTTTAGATTTACCCTTTGGTGACGGGGTAACTGTTCCTTTATATCTCTTAAATCAAATTGCTGCTCAAGAAACTCAGGTGATTTTTAATGGTGAAGGTGGTGATCAATTATTTGCCGGTTGGACTAATAAACCTTTAATTGCTGCGGGTATTTATCAATCTGAATATCCTGATAAAATGGAAAGTTTTATGCAGCAATATCTCCGCACTTTTCACCACTTTTGGAGTTACGAAAAACGGATTTATCAGCCGCAAATATATGCCCAAATTCAAGGTCTAAATGCTCAGGAATGGTTGTTAAATGCTCTTGATACTAGTTTTTGCCCTTCCTTGTTACATCGCCTCCGTCGTGGTAGTTTGATGTTAAAAGGAGCGCAAAATATTCACCCCCGTGCGACTGCGTTGGGTTTTGCTCATGGTTTGGCTGTGCGATCGCCTTTTTGTGATTTACTGTTAGCAGAATGGACCTTTCAACTATCCGGTGAACTGTGTTTACACGGTGCTTGTGAGAAGTATATTCTTAAACGCGCTGTCGAAAATTGGCTACCAAAGGAGATCGTTTGGAGACAAAAACGTGGTATGGGTGTTCCCCTCACCTCCTGGTGTCTAAATAATTTTTGGCATGATCTTGGCAATTGGCTAAATCCTGGTATAATGGAATCACATAGCTACTTTTTTCCCGATATTGCGTCACGAATTGTCACAGGTAAACTGGGGGGACAAATTCAAGGACGACGTATTGGCGAAAGTCTATGGTTATTGATCATCTGGCAACTTTGGTATACTCACGTTTTTGGTTCTGAACTCGGTAAAAAGTCCTTATATCACCCATTTATCTTACCTCCATGGTTATGGAAAAAGTACCAAAAGTTCCAATTTTAGGACCAGAATTAACACCAGAACTTGTACATGAACTATTACAAGTTTACGGTTCTCCTTTATATGTTTATGATGCCGATATTTTACGCCAAACTATTTCATATATTACCAAAGCTATTAGTTATCCCCATACTCAGTTTCATTTTGCTAGTGTAACAAATAGTAATATTGCATTACTAAAAATATTTAAAAACGCCGGTTGGGGACTTCATGCTAATACTCCAGGTGATATTTATTTGGGTTTAAATGCGGGTTTTCATCCTGGTGATATCGTCTATAGCGGTAGTAATCTAAATCGGGAGGAAATGGCAGAAGTTATTAATTGGGGTGTAACAACTCTCAATTTAGATAGTATTTCTCAGTTGCGTTTGTGTTGTGAGGTTTTTTTATTTCGCGCAAAAACGCAGAAAAACACAGTAGAAAAGTTAAATCTTGGTTTGCGGTTGAATGTTGCGGAGGATAGTCGTATTGGTGTTAGTTCTCTAGATTTTGATCAGGCCGTTTCTATTAGTCGTGCTGTAGGTTTAAAGATTTCTGGTTTACATTTTTATCGCGGTACGGGAACTAATGCAACAACAGCTTTTACTGATGTAATTGATTCAATTTTAGCAACTGCAAAAAAGTTACCAGATTGGCAATATTTAGATTTTGGCGGTGGTTTTGGTTATCCCTATCATCATGATCATGTGGCTTTTGATTGGCAATTATTTGGACATCAATTAACTAATAAAATTAGTAAAATTGGCAAAAATATTAATTTAATGATTGAGCCAGGACGCTCTGCTATAGCGAGTTGTGCTACTTTATTGGCTAAAGTTGTTTCGGTAAAATGGCAAGGAGAAAAACAAATTATCGGTGTAGATTCTACTATTGCTAATATTTCTGTTATTTCTGTACATGGAGGTTATCGAGAAATTAGAACTTTGAAAAATTCAACTTCTCAAAAGTATCTAACTGATGTTTGTGGAAATACCACATATTCACGGGATTATTTAGGCAAAAACTGCCAACTTCCTGCCTTAGAAATTGGCGATATTATCGCTATTTTAGATGTTGGTGCTTATGGTTATGCTATGTCTTCTCACTTTTTACATCGTCCCAGACCTGCGGAAGTATTATTAGAAAATAGTAGACATCGTTTAATTCGTAAACGGGAAGATTACAGCATTCTACTTAATAATCAAATCATCTAAAATTCGACTTCTTTAATTATTAATATATCCCCAAAATCAAAACCAACAAAACCATGAAATGTATTAACTGCGGAACTGATAATAAATTAAAAGACAGAACAGCAAATCAAGGAAGATGTTTAAAATGCAATCATCCTTTTGTTTTTGAACCCACAAGTATGGGAACTGTGAAAATTACCGATTCTATGTTTTCTAAAACATTAGCAGATATTTCAGCTAGTTATACTTTATATTTTACACCCAAACAACTCCTTTATTTTTTAGATAGTCGGGTTAGAAAAAAGGCATTTCAACCAATAGGATTTTGGTCTTTATATCTTTTTTTGAATGTTTGGGTAACAGGTTTTGGTGGAGGAGTTACTGCTGCTTTTATACCTAATTCTTTTCTTGTTGTTAATCTAGTTTACCAAGCAGGTACAATTTTGTATTTATTTAATAACACAAATTCAAGTAGATTAAACAATGCTAGTCGGAAAGCAAGTGCTAAAACCTTACAAAGACTGGGAGTGCTAATTCTGGTAGTGGGAATATCAGCAAGTTTATTTGTGTTAGATTCTTTCCCTGTTTTCTCTATTGTAGTAATTTTAGGGTTGCTATCAATATTTTTAGGAACTAGACAGTTAGGAAAAGTCCAAAATTTACCACAACAATTTTTATTTTCTTCCATAGATTTAGATAGTTGGTTGAGAAAATGGCAACAAATAAATGGTAAAGTTGATCAAGTTCTAACTTCACAACAAGAACAAATTGCACCTAAATCTATTAACCCCGATATAACAGCTTATAGTTTTGATAGATTAGTAGTTTGTGATAGTGCTAATATGGCACAATTATTAATTGCTAATAATTTCCACTTTGAAAATAATTGTGCAATTCTCAGTATTACCGGTTATCCTCAAAGCATTTTTTCCACTACAATGGAAATGCTACGACGTAACCCTGATTTAAAAGTCTATGCTATTCATGATTGTAGTCCTAAAGGTGTCAGTTTAGTTCATCATCTTCGCACCAGTGAAAAGTGGTTTTTAAATAGCAATGTGACAATTATTGACCTGGGACTTTTACCCCGTCAAATTATTGCGAGTCAGGGAAAAATGTTTATTCGGTTTTCTTCACACTTAAAAGACGAAGCTAAAAAATTATCTGTAGATATTCGTCAGAGTTTAACTGCTGAAGAATTAGCTTGGTTAGATACTGGTAATTTTGTCGAATTAGAATCTTTTACCCCACAAAAATTAATTCAAGTTCTCAGACATGGTATTTCTGGAAGCTTGAATTTAGAAAGTGATGATAGTAGTATAATTTTAATTGGTGATTCAGGCATTAATTCAGGAAATGATATTTATATGGTGGAAAGTTTTGGTTGAATAAACATGGATGTTACTAATAATTATTCTAACTGAGAATTTGCTTGTTGTTTTCTAACTGCACGAGCAATCAAGGGAGCTTTCTTTTCTAATCCTGTTAGGGTAAGATCACCATCAATATACAACTTATACCATTCTCGACGCTGACGAAGAACTCTTTCATCATCCTGTAAAGGTAATCTTTGTAAAGTAAATTCAGCCTTTTGGCGTTTTTCTTCTGGTACTGCATCAGTTATTACTAATTGTAGGGAAGGTAAAAAAATTTCAAACCAATCATCTTCAACTTCAAATGGGTCAAGAATCTGGTTATCAAGAGTACCTTTACTACTATTAATCCAACCAGAAGCAAAACGGTAATTACTCCATTCATAAGCCAAATCACGATGATTTTCACAAGATAGGAAATGGTCTACAGTGCCAACAGGTTCATACATAATAGTATAACCACAAAGATTACCAAAGCCATCAGCTAAATCACTTTTAAAATTTGACCAATAATCTTTTGGTCTTTTTTTATCTGGATTTTTTTCTAACCAATTATTACCTGGTTGTCGTGCTTTTGCATCAAAATTTTCTGGTTCTGCTGGAGGATTAAACTTTAACATATTTACTATGAGTCTGATGATTTTTGATTTCTTCTTTCTGCTGTAACTATCCAACGTGGCCAAAATTGATCATGTCCCGGTAAAAGTCTTTGCAATTCCTGATGAATTTGTGATCGTGTTCTCAAATGTTCAGGAAAAGTATTCATATTATCATTTCGCATCCACGCTTGTGCTGCTTCAATTGCGGTTTCTGATTCTTGAGAACGTGCTTGTTTTAGTCCAAATATTTCTGATGTTAACCATCCTACAGTATCTCCCTGTTTAGTCCACAAAATTTCATTTAGTTCAACGTCTTTTCCTTGTAGTTCAAATAAAAATAATTTATCTTGTTCTTCATCAAATATTGGTTCTAATGAAGCCAGCACAAGGGGAGAATGAGTAGTAACTAAAGCTTGTATTGTGATATTTGATTTTAACTGATTGACTACTGATAAAATAGATGGTAAAATCGCTCTTTGCCAGCGAGGATGGAGATGAGACTCAATTTCATCTATTAATAAAACTATTTGATTCATTGGTTCTTGCTGCTTTAATTCAGAAGCTTTTTCGTGTTCATACCAAGTCCATACTAATAAATAAGCAAGTCCCAAAATCCGCTTCATTCCTGCTGATGCTTGGGTAATGGGAATATTCCCATAAGAAAGATTAATTGTCGGAATATCACGCACATCATCAACAGATACTCGCGTTGGTTCTCCTATTTCTATCCATTCATCAGGATGAGGTGCAAGTTGTTTAATGACATCTGATAAAAGTTGAAATGGCGTTTTTTGGGGTTGATTTTGCCATGTTACCCAATCTTGAATCAGACCGTTACAAATAACTTTTTCTTTTAATTTTAACCCATTCCAAAGTGTATCGGGGGTAAAATTATAGGCATTTTTATGGTTACGAGCAGGGTCAAAGACAGAAAAACTTCCATCAACACGAACAAAAATAATTATTCCTTTTAATAAGGGAACACTATGAAAGGGAACTCTTAAATCTTGCCATTTTTGTTTAGAAAAATTAAATTTAAAGGAATAATTTTTTCCTTCATCATCATCTAGAGTGATAATTTGGGAGATAATTTCTGGAGGTTTTTCTGTATTTCTTTGCGGATAAACGGGTTGTTCTACCCAGTTTCCAGTAAGTACCCACCAAGCAACATCTAGTAAGAAACTTTTACCTAATCCATTATCCCCTGTAAAAATGTTAACTCTATCAGCAAATTCAACATCAAATTGAGGAGATGGTCCTACAGACTGTAAATGAAGTTCTTTTAGCATTTAACTACTTCTCCAATGTATTTTTATTTACTTGCAACCAAATTTCCAAACTCACCAATAACCACAGTTTAACACCATATCTTCCCCAAATATCACCTTGAAAATCTAACCATTCACGCAATATATCCTGATTAATGTAAGCTGATATCTGACTATTTCTGTTTAACAACAATTTCCGCGCTTTTCTTGGCCAATATTTTCTGAATCCCAATTGTACAGGAACCATCATTCCACTTTTAGGACGATGAATAATAGTATCTGGTAAAATGTCACTAACTGCTTTTTTTAAAACCGCTTTTTCTTGAACTCCTGAAAGTTTATATTCTGGAGGAATTTGCATACTTAATTCAACTATCCGCTGATCAAATAATGGTGATAAACCCTGTAAATCTGCCGCTTGAGTTAAATTATTCACTTTTGTTAAAATTTGATCTGCACCTTTAAATTTAATGTTTAAAAACATTAATCTATTCAAATAATTGACATCGGTATTTAAATCATGATTAAATACAGATGATTCATTTTTTAAACTTTGCCAAATTTCTGGTTTTAAAAGTCGTGGTAAATCTAAAGCGCACTTTTGAAAAGATGTTAAATAAGCTTGTAATGAATCTTGATTATTAATAGAACCATATAAACTGTTAATTAACATAGGTTGATTTTTTGGACCACCAAAACAAGGATCTCCTCCCTCTCCATTTAGGGTAATTTGCACATTTTCCCGCGCTATTCTCCCTATTAATAAATTGGGAACTGTCAAAGGATCACCAATAGGATCATCTAAATAAGCCATGGTTTCTAGTAAACGTTCCCACATATCCCGAAAGCTGATTTCTAAGATGTGATGTTGGGTTTGACAATGTTGAGAAACTAAACTAGAAAATTCTAATTCATTCGCAGTTTCTGCACCAAAATGAATAGAATAGGTGTGAATTGGTGCATGATGTAATTTTGCTGCTAGTGCGGTAATGCTGCTAGAATCTAAACCACCAGATAGGAAAATACCAACCGGTTGATTTTCGGGCAAATATTCTTTAACAACTTGTTCAAGTAAAAACCGCAATTTTTCACCATACCATTCTAAAGGTTGATTTGTGTCTATAATTTGTTCTTTTAATTGCCAATAATGATCAACTTTGTGAGATGGTAGTTTTAGAAAACTACCGGGACGAATTTCTTTAATATCTTCCCAAAGTGTCCTTTCTCCCGGAACAAATGCACAACAAAGATAATCCCGTAATGCAACTAAATCTAAATTATCAGAACGATAAGGTGTTAAAGTTCTTAATTTTGGGGCTATCCAATAAGTTAAACCTGTGGTAGTATAATATAAAGTGCGACCACCAATAGCATCCCTAATTAAATATAATTCCTGTTTTTCACAATCCCAAACTACTAACCCAAACATTCCCAATAATAGCTTTAAACATTCAGAATTGTATTTTTCCCAAAGTTGTGCTACTATTTTTTGATGACTGCAATTATGATTAATCTCTATTCCTAATTTTTGCAGTAGTTCTCCTCGGTTACTTAACCAAATATCTCCAACTATTACAAATCTTTGACTATCACTGATTGCAAATTTATCTGAATTAGAAATAACTGCAAATTTCTGATCTTGCCAAATTATATCCCTGGTGAAATTACTTAGTTTTCCATAAGCTACACACCAACTAGACTTAAATTCAATATTTGTAATAACATGAGAACTTTTAAAAAAATTAAATAGCATTGGTTTGGGTATTGGATAAAGGGTAATCAGTAACAATATTAAATTACTAATCACCCATGAGCAATCACTCGTTAAAATCTCAGCAGCAAAATTTGCAGCGATAAAATCCCAGTTCACCAAATTATCTAAGAAATTCTTGATGAATGCAAGACGAGCATTTTTAAAGTTAATGTAGTATGTGTGTTACTATGTATGATGTATCATTTTTTCGTATATATTTCCCACAGGTTTAATTTAGATACGTAACAGCTTATTTTACAAATCATTAAGATTTATTGACTTAAACAACATAAATATTGTTTAAATAGCAGCTATAACCCAGTCAGGAACTAGGTTTTACCATCTTTCACACCAAAGAACCTCGTAACAAACCTTATTTGTTCATAGCTGGTAGATTTGAGAAAATCAGAAACGATTTAATAATCAAGCACTTATAGAAATTTTAAGTTGCAAAGGGAGAAAACCGGATGAAATTAGCTTACTGGATGTATGCAGGACCTGCCCATATTGGTACTTTGCGAATTGCTAGTTCTTTTAAAAACGTTCATGCAATCATGCACGCGCCCCTGGGTGATGACTACTTTAACGTCATGCGTTCCATGCTATCGCGGGAGAGAGATTTCACTCCAGTGACAACCAGCGTCGTTGATAGAAACGTTTTAGCCCGTGGTTCTCAAGAAAAGGTAGTAGACAATATTACTCGCAAAGACGCGGAAGAACACCCCGATTTAATTGTCTTAACTCCTACCTGCACTTCCAGCATTTTGCAAGAAGACTTACACAACTTTGTGGAACGGGCGCAATTAGAAGCAAAAGGGGACGTAATGCTGGCGGATGTCAACCATTACCGCTACAATGAACTACAAGCCGCAGACCGGACTCTACAACAAATTGTCCAATATTACATTGAAAAAGCCCAGAAGCGGGGGGAATTACCAACACAGAAAACCGCTAAACCCTCGGTTAATATTATCGGCGTTTCTACCCTTGGTTTCCACAATAACCACGACTGTACCGAACTTAAACGGTTAATGGCTGATTTGGGAATTGATGTAAATATTGTGATTCCTGAAGGTGCGTCTGTTCATGAATTAAAAAGTATGCCTCAAGCTTGGTTTAACTTAGTTCCTTATCGGGAACTGGGGTTAACAACAGCTAAATATTTAGAAGAACAATTCGGGACACCTTACGTAGATATTACACCCATGGGTGTTGTGGAAACTGCTAGATGTATCCGCAAAATTCAGCAGGTAATTAACGCTCAAGGTGCTGAGGTTAATTACGAAGACTTCATCAATGAACAAACTCTGCACGTATCCCAAGCGGCTTGGTTTTCCCGTTCTATTGACTGTCAGAACTTGACGGGGAAGAAAGCGGTGGTTTTCGGTGATAATACCCATGCGGCGGCCTTAACGAAGATTCTGGCGCGGGAAATGGGGATTCATGTAGTTTGGGCGGGTACTTATTGCAAGTATGATGCTGACTGGTTTAGAGAACAGGTAAGCGAATATTGCGATGAAGTATTAATTACAGATGATCATGGTGAAATTGGGGATGCGATCGCTCGTGTTGAACCTTCTGCTATCTTTGGTACGCAGATGGAACGTCACGTGGGTAAACGTTTGGATATTCCCTGCGGTGTGATTGCAGCACCAATTCACGTGCAGAATTTCCCCATTGGTTACAAACCATTTATGGGTTATGAAGGCACAAATCAAATCACAGATTTAATCTACAATTCTTTCACTTTGGGAATGGAAGATCACCTGTTAGAAATCTTTGGTGGACACGATACAAAGGAAGTAATTACCAAAGGAATTTCTGCGGAATCTGGTTTGAATTGGACAAAAGACGGCCAAGCAGAATTGAATAAAATTCCTGGTTTTGTGCGGGGGAAAGTGAAGCGAAATACCGAAAAGTTTGCCCGTGAACGTGGGTTTAAAGATATCTCGGCTGAGGTATTGTACGCTGCGAAGGAATCCGTAGGGGCGTAGTTTTGGTAGTTGGTTGACTTTTACTGGGCATCTTCAAGAGATGCCCTATTTTTATTTGTAACCGTTCAACGGGTGTAAAGAAAATGGCAATTGTCACCTTTTTTGGCTATTGGTGTTCTATACCCCCTGAAAAATTACTTTTATTTTGTTTATCCTGGCATAGTCGTTAGGTTGGATCTTAGAAACTACCAAATAAAAAAATATCGGATTTTGTCTTGTGGGATGGGCTTCTAGCCCGTCCATTCAAAAAGCGGGCAAGATGCCCGCACCACAAATCACAAATTTCTATAAATTATTTTTTGGAGCTACGTTGAGATAAACACACCTATATAAGGAAAACAAAATGAATAATTCCGAAAAATCAGCCTTAATTTCCGAACTTGCACAACTTGGCATTAAGCATAGCTCTGAGAAAATTGTGCGGATTGCCAAGCAAGCAGATGGTAAAATCTTCTTTTTAGAAGAGGGAAACGCTGACGCAGGACTCCAGCACATATTAGAAGAACATTCTTCACAATTTGCAGGTCAAGGAATAGAAGCAGACCAGATACCAGATGCAATTATTACAGCAGTAACCGAAGGAAAAATAGTTGGGTATCAAGGAAGAAAAAAAACTCGCATTATTTATGAAGTTAACTTTAATGGCAAAACCCTTTATATATCTGTGACTGTAAGCGATAATGGATATATAGTGGGAGCTAATCCCAGAACTTCCTTATAATTTGGTAAAGTGACTATGGCAGAAAAAATCAAACTCATGGCTGATTATGGATGCTACCCACTATGGTGGGCTAGTTATGATAAAGCTGGAGATATTGATCCAGAAACGATGCCATTAAGTAAAGAAACTATTAGCCGTTTGGAAAAATGGGCAGATATTTATGATGCAAAGTTGAACTGGGAAGATCCTAATTCATCAGGTTTTCCCAGTTTAGAAGCTAAAAAAGCTTTTGAAGCAGAAGGTATTAGTTTGTGGAAGCAACTGCAAAAAGAACTTACACCTAATTATGAAGTTTTCTATTTCAGTGAAACTTTACGTAAAGTTGTTACTGACATGAAGGAATTAAACTCTTGGCTTGTTATCTATGCTTAAAATGCTTAAAATACTTCAAATACGTCAGTGTGAGCATAATGTTTAGAATTTATCTATAACGTTTTTGCTTACACTGTTCCTGATACTTTGGACAAAGACTACTATATTTCATATACATAGCAAAAAGCCCGCCTACACATTAAAGTATTTAGCGGGCTTAAGAATTATTGAAAATGGAGCTTATGGGAGTCGAACCCATGTCCAAATTGGGTATTAACCCTCCACTCGTTCACAGGTTTAGCCTTTCTGACCCTCAAGGCCGGAATCGTTCATTATCCCGAACGTAGGATGCTCTGATTTAATCTTAGCCACCAAACCAACCAGAGAACGTTTGTTGGAGCATCCGTTGGGGGTTAGGTCTTTAATCCTTAACGGAGTCAAATTAAAGACGCTCGAACCTATAAGAGGTGTTTTAGGCAGCTACTAGAGCTTCCCGACGAGCAAATTTTACGATATTGTTCGCATTTACTTTTTTTTCGAGTCTTTGATTTCCGAGAGATGACTCGCTCTCGACCTGAATCACAGAGTAGCCTTCGCCAACCTGTCGAAACCGTTAAAGCCCCATGCACTTTACATTTTTATTATAGTACAGAATTTTGTCAGTTGGCAAGTAAAAATTATAAAATTATCTCTATTTAATTTTCTATTTAATTTTTCTGATTTTTTGGCATCATTGGCATCAATTAAATTAAAACTTAGGTGATGGTAATGGTACGCCTAGTAAACTTAAGTTGAGAACATGACCACCTGCAACTAAGTAAACAGGTTCACAAATATTACCTAATTGCCGAACTAACATACTGAGGCGATCGCGGAATTTGCGCCCCACAGGATAAGCTGGAACTACACCCCAACCTGTTTCTTCGGCCACAAATATGATATTAGCTGCAACTAAGGGCAAGGTTTCTAACAACTCTTTTACGGTATTTTCCCAGATTACATCTTCTATTTCTAGAAAATTAGCTACCCAAGTCCCTAAAGAATCAACTAACAAGCAAGTATCGGTCTGGGATTGAGCTAAAGTAGCCGTAAGTTCCACTGGTACACACAGAGTCAACCAATCTTGAGGTCGTCGTTGTTGGTGTTTTTCAATCCGTTGTTGCCACTCTTGATCATTTGCATCTTGTATGGCTGTGGCGATATATACAACTGTTTTTCCTGAATTTTCTGCCAAATTTTCCGCCCATTCGCTTTTACCCGACCGAGCTGCACCCGTCACCAAAATCAATTTATTCATGACCCATTTTATTATATAATACTTGAAAGTAAACATCCGTGAGGGAAATCAAGCCTAGCTAGAGGAAAGCCTGCTAAATTTAACAATCTGAGCAGAAATTTATTTTGTCCTCCTGAATTCTTTTTTGATCAAGACCATAAATTTTTAGGATATTTTTATGAAACCAGGGTTGAAACGGATCGAGGCAGCGCTACATGACTTAAAAACTCGCCATGATGATGTTACTACAGAAACGGGTGATCAAACAAAACGCTCTTTCTCCTTTCGGATTAGCATCGGACACCATGAATCTACGGACAATTCTGACAATACAGGGGTAACTGATAATACTAAACTAGATACAGACCTTAGTCATGGAAATTCAGAGGCTGTATTTCCTCAACATGATTCTGTACCAGTTTTTCCAACCCAAGAGACTGGAGAAAAAACACCAACTCTCCCTAAATTTAAAACCCCTTCTTTTAGTAGTCATCGTCACGGAGCTAACCCAGCGCTGGCCATGAATATGCTCCAAGCAATTCAAGAAAAAGTTGCTAGTTGGCAAATAGAACTGCAAACTATTGTACAACAAATTCAGGATATTTATTTAGAAGGTGCAATTATTAATGGTTGGTTAGAATCTCATCCCCAACAACCGGAAACAGGTGTAACAGCTACGTTGCGTCATGCCGAAGTAGATCGACTCATGGACTATGTAGAGGAAATTTGCGCTAATGGTGACAAAGAATCTTATAAATCAGTGCATACCGAATATCGCCTCTGTGGAGTAGATGCAGCGGGTCAGGTTTGGTCACGTCCATGTCCAGTGGACCAAGTGCCTAGTGTTAGTATAGCGATCGCTCGTCATAAAAGATTACGTCAACTATTAGTACGTCAACAAGATTTAGAAAATCGCTTGAGTCAATTAGCGGAGACTTTAGTAATGTTACATAGTCATATTCAACAAAGTTGAAAAAATTACAGTATAATTCAGGAGTAAAACTGTCTTGGTATCGGTCCTTGAGAGGTGTGTTAGCTGTATTCGTAACGCACCCCATGTATCTTTTTAAGAATCAAGCCGGACTCCTATATGATATGATATATTTTAAATTCAAACCCTTATGCAAACGGAAACTATGACTAACGAAGAAGAAATCTTTTTTGAGGAAGAGGAAGATCAAGAAATTGAGCCTGAACCGCTGAGTGGGTTAATTCCTGAATTAAAGCAAATTCGAGAAATTGTTGTTTCTGGTAGTGACTGGACAACAGAGACAATCTTTAATCAACTTGATCGGGGTAATATAGAGTTAAATCCAAGATTTCAAAGACGAGACGCTTGGGATATCACTCGTAAAAGTAGGTTTATCGAATCACTTATACTTGGGTTTCCAGTACCACAAATAGTATTAGCTGTTAATCGTCAGGAAAAAGGTAAATTTATTGTTCTTGATGGGAAACAACGATTGTTAACTATTCTGCAATTTTATGGTGGAAGTGATGAAAGAATATCGAATAATAACAATGCCTTTGCTTTAAAAAATCTAGAATTTAGACGTGATTTAATTGGCAAAAAATATGAAGATTTTAAAAATGATGTCTTTTTGAGTTCTGTACGTAATGATCTTGATAACCAAACTATTCGTACAGTATTAATTAGGAGTTGGACCCAGGAAAACTTACTATATAAAATTTTTCTGCGGCTGAATATAGGGGGTACTCCATTATCCCCTCAAGAGCTAAGACAAGCATTACATCCAGGTACTTTTACCAATTGGTTAGATGATCAATCAGTTGAAAGTAAGGCTCTGAGAAAGATATTTAAATCATCAAATCCTGATTATCGGATGCGTGATGTTGAATTACTATTACGTTATATAGGATTTCATTATTTTTTATCTGATTATAGGGGAAATCTCAAGGAATTTCTTGACATGACTTGTGAAAGGCTTAATAATCAGAGATATCATGATATTACAAATATAGTCAATCAATTTGAAGAAGCAGTACAAACAACTATTAATATATTTGAAGAAAAAAACTTCTCTCGTTTATGGTCGAGCAGAAATAATAAATATCAAAGCCAATTCAATCGAGCAATTTTAGATGTGATGGTTTTTTATTTTGCAGATGAAATAATCAGGAAATCTGCTGAAGATCATCAAGAAAAAGTTAAAGTTGCTTTTCAGGAATTATGTTCATCAAACAGTGATTTTAGAGAAGCTGTTGAACGCAGAACGCAGAATATTCCTGAGATTTATAATCGTCTCAGGTTGTGGGGTGAAAGTCTCCGAAAAGTTTTAGAAATAAACTTTAATGTACCTGAACTAGATGGGAATCGGATTATTTTCAATGGTTTGAGGTAGGTTCTTAATAAGATATGCCAGAATCTGATAAATTTATTACTTTAAGAACCCAGCTAAACAGGTTAAAAGACGAATTTCTTCCTGAAATTAGCCCGACAAGTTCATATTCCGAGAGTCAGTTATCTAGAACTGCTGCATACAGAGTTCTTGCTCATGCTGAAATTGAGTCTTATCTTGAAGAAAGAGCTTGGGAAGTTGTTCAAAATGCCAAAACTCTGTGGGATACAAGCGGTAAAACAACTCGTACTTTAATATGTCTGCTTGGTTTCTCTGATTTAACTATGGATAAACCACCAGATACACTTAGAAAACCCAACAATGTAAGTCAAGATAATCACTATAAGCGATTGCAAATAACTGAAAAAATAAATTCAGCTATCAATAGCTTTAAGAAGGTTATTGATAATAATCATGGATTAAAAGAAAAAAATATTTTAGCATTACTATTACCCATAGGAATAAATAGTAATGACTTAGATCCTAATAATACTTGGCTTGCTAATATGAATACATTTGGACAAAAACGAGGTCTTGTAGCCCATAAATCAGCTACATCATACATGACTATTCAAACTCCAGATCCGGCAAATGAATTAAATACTGTAACCCAAATTACTGATGAACTTTTAAGAATAGATGAATTAATCAATAATTTGATAGAATAAAATGTAAAATATTCTTACTTTGAAAAAATCAAACAACATGAACTTAAAAGATATCAAACAAAAACTATTCCCCATTATCAAAATCATCTCCACCGCACTCATCACCGGCGCAATGGGGTTAGAATTATGGAATATGCAAACATCCATAACCAATAATCAACTACCAAGTATCTTAACCCCAGCTTTAATCATTGCCCATATTGCCCTATCTGCTCATTTTATGGAAGCATTAATTGCCGCTTATTATGCCTCAACACGCAATCAGACAGCAATTAAATATGCAATTTATACATTTTTTGTAGGTACAGTTGGTTTGTTAGAATTGTGGGAAAATCAGGATACCTAAAATATTCTCCCCAGTTTCTCCACCATCTCCACCGGTTTGAATTATCCTTATACTTGACACTTGACACCAAAATTTAAAATCTACAATGCTAAGAGCCGGAATTGTCGGACTTCCCAACGTCGGAAAATCAACCTTATTTAACGCTGTAGTCGCTAACGCTAAAGCTGAAGCCGCTAATTTCCCATTTTGCACCATTGAACCCAATGTTGGCATGGTCTCAGTCCCCGATGACCGGTTAAACGTTTTAGCCAAAATTGCTACCTCAGTACAAATTGTCCCCGCCCGTGTCGAATTTGTGGACATTGCCGGTTTGGTCAAAGGTGCGAGTCAAGGAGAAGGACTCGGTAATCAATTTTTATCCCACATTCGAGAAGTTGATGCCATAGTTCATGTGGTTCGTTGTTTTGAAAATGATGATATCATTCATGTAGCCGGTTCTGTTGACCCAGCGCGAGATATTGAAATCATTAATTTAGAACTTGGTTTATCAGATTTATCCCAAATTGAAAAACGCATTGAGAGAACCCGCAAAGCCGCACGCACTAGTAAAGATGCACAATTTGAAGTGGCAATTTTAGAAAAATTAGCTGCTGCTTTAAATGAAGGTAAATCTGTCCGTCAAGTAAGTTTAAATACCGAAGAATCTGAAGTGATTAAAGGGTTAGGATTACTTACCAATAAACCAATTATTTACGCTGCTAATGTGTCTGAAGAAGACTTAGCAACGGGTAATGATTTTGTGGAAAAAGTTCGAGAAGTCGCTGCGATCGAAAATGCCCAAGTTGTGATAGTATCCGCACAAGTAGAAGCGGAATTAGTCGAATTACCAGAAGCCGATAAAGCTGACTTTCTGGAATCTTTAGGTGTGAAAGAAGGTGGTTTAAAATCCTTAATTCGTGCAACTTACACCCTTTTAGGTTTGCGGACTTATTTCACCTGTGGACCCAAAGAAACCCGCGCTTGGACAATAAATGCCGGAATGTCTGCACCCCAAGCAGCAGGAGTGATTCACTCTGATTTTGAACGGGGATTTATTCGCGCAGAAACTGTGGCTTATAACGATTTAGTAACACACGGCTCAATGAATGCGGCCAAAGAAAAAGGATTAGTCAGAAGTGAAGGAAAAGAGTATATTGTTCAAGAAGGGGATGTGATGTTATTCCGATTTAATGTGTAGCAATTAGCTAACGCCACGCTATCGGTGATTAGAATAAGATGAACCACTACTTCCAGTCGCCACAGCAAGTAATAAATTAGACTGCATTTAAATTGTATAAACTAAAATCAGTCTAATTCTTGTGGGGTGGTCAGGGATGCCCACCCTGATGTATAAATGACGTATATTTTAAACTACCTTAACATAAACTAGCCTATTTAGGGCTGGCGGAAAAAATGGCAAGAGGCCAGGTCAGAACTTCTTAGTATTAGTTAGCTTTTTTGCATCTGATATCTTGCATTACTGACCATCTTGATATTTAATTTTTACATTTGTTTAATGAGATATTTAGTCAATATGATTGACAAGTTGACAATTACCTTGTAGATTGTATAAGGGTTGCTGAAATTCGTCATTCATAAAAAGACTAGGGTTAGGACTAGAATACTTATGCCGTATATAGATACCGAGAGCTTGATCACCAAGGAGGGGGTTTTTGATGATCAATTGTTTCGGCAGAGCGCTGAAATCGTTGTATCCAAATTAGAAAAATACTTGGCCGATTCATCAATCAGAGGATTAGCATTGAGTAATCCTTATGACTTGTCCCAAACAGCAAAAGAGATCATGAATCAGGGACATAAGGATAAGACTTTATACAATCAAGAAAAACTAGAAGCAATTATTGACTTATATATTAAAACTGGAATACAAGTGTACTCACCCGGTTATATGGGGAGACAATTTTCTGGTGTAATTCCCTTAGCTGGTCTGATTGATTTAATTAGTTCTATCGTCAGTCAACCGTCCTCCTTCTATGAAGCAGGGCAGTTACCAAACGTAGTTGAGCGGATTATGGCCGATGAGTTTAACCAATTTATTGGTTGGAGTCCTGATAGTTTTGCCATGGTGACCACCTCTGGGGGGACATTAGGTAATTTAACCGCTCTTTTAGCAGCTAGAAACGAAAAATTTCCCCAGATTTGGTCAGAAGGGATTTCTGCATTGGGGGATCAATATCGTCCGGCCATTGCTGTGAGTGAGGATGCACATTATGGCATTTGTCGGGCTGCGGGGATTATGGGAATCGGAGAAAATCAAATTATCCGTTTACCAATTAATCAGAAAAAACAAATTTGTATAGACAAGGTTCGTCCTACCCTAGAAGCAGCAGAGAAACGGGGGCTAAAGATTTTTTGTTTGGTGGCTTCAGCAGGAACTACTTCCGTAGGTGCTTTTGATTCAATTGATCAATTAGCACAAATTACCAAAGAGAAAAATATCTGGCTTCATGTTGACGGCGCTCATGGTGCTAGTTTGCTGGTTTCTGACCAGTTGCGTCACAAATTAAAAGGAATTGAAAAGGCAGATTCCTTTGTCTTGGACGCTCACAAAATGATGTTTTTACCTGGGGTGTGTACCCTTCTTTTCTATAAGAATAAGGAAAAGAGCTACGGAGCATTTCGTCAGAACGCTAGTTATGTCTTTGAAAAAGTTCCTGATATCTATACTCAATTCGATAGTGCAGAACAGAATTTTGAATGCACTAAAAGACCACTAATCATGAACTTGTGGGTATTATGGGCGCTTTATGGAAAGGAAATATTTGCTGACAAGATCGAGTATTTGTGTCAGTTGACCCAGGAAGCCTATCAAATACTCAAACACGAGCCTGATTTCCAGACCATTCATCAACCGGAGGTGAATATCCTTTGTTTCCGATATGTACCGTCTAATGTGAGCGATAATCTGTTGTCTGATTTTCAGTTAGCAATTAGAAATAGAATTAGGGAAGGAGGGAAATTTTTCATCTCCAAGGTAGAAATTGATGGAATTAACTCTTTGCGTGTCGTTTTCATGAATCACAAAATTAATACTCATCACTTTCATGAGTTACTAGATGAAATCAGAAAAATTGGACGGGAATTAATGAGCGGAACTTAGTTAAAAAGCAACTGTTTTAAACAGCTACAAGTTTTCAATTTCAATAATTAGGGTTAAACCAGTTTTTTGGCTTGTTTTATAGTCTTTTATTAGCAGGGGAAAAAAAGTGTTAGAATATCAGGATAGGGGAATGAGCATGAATACTGGAACTCAGAAAGCATCTATTTCTAGTGAAGCATTAATTGATAAATTAATTCCCCTGGATGAATTAGAACCAAAATCAGTTGATCAAGTAGTTAAACTGCCTTCATTTTTTGAGAAAATCAAAAAATGTGAAAGTTTATTAGAGACGGAATATAGTGGACTGGAAGAGACAATTCAAAATGCTTTAGTATTGCGGCGTTTACAGCAAATGACAAATACTCTCATGCTCAATCCCATTTGGAAAGACATGATTGAGAAGTCAGGCTTAAAAAAAGCCCCCCGCAATTTTGAAGAATGGCAACAATTACCAATTTCTGATAAGAGTACCATGGGTGAGTTGTTCTCATTGTCAAGACCAGGTTTAGTTGTTCCTTTAAGTTATGGCGGTTTTGAAATTGTCGCCAGTGGTGGAACTACAACTGGTTTACCAGTGGAAATGGTTTACTCGTTGCGAGAATTACAAGATACTTACAAGATTGCTGGTAAATTCATCGGCCAGTATATGTTAGCTGATTACCTAGCAGGGGATGATCCGAAGTGGGTTGCTACCACCTTAGCGGATTTTCAAATGTGGAGTAGCGGGACAATGGTTGGGGGTGTTTTACAGAATATACCCGGAATTAACTATCTTGGCGCAGGTCCGGTGATGAGGGAAGTTTATCACCACATTATGTCTTATCCCGGTCCAAAGGCAATTATGGCAATTTCCGCAGGTATAGCAATCCTGAGTGACCTTGGTATTGGTTTACATGAAGAAGCTAGAAAAAGTTTCCGTGTAGCAATGTATGGTAGTGGAGTATTACCATATCGCAAACAACTGGAGTTAAAAGAGCTTTATCCCAATCTGGAAATTTTGAGTTACTTTGCTACAGTTCAAAACGAAGCCATTGGCTTACAGTTGCGCCATGAAGTTCCTTATTTGGCTACCGTTCCCGGGTTACATTTGGTGGAGATTGTGGATAGTAAGGGTCGTTGGGTGAAAGTCGGAGAGGAGGGTGAATTGGTTGTGACGCGACTTCATGGCCATGAAGCACCATTTCTGAGGTTTAAATCGGGGGATAGGGTGATACGTCGTCCCAATATAGATAAACCGGAATTAAAAACCCAACAATTTGAGTTTTTAGGTCGCAGTGGAGATATTATTCACATTAACGACACACAATATTCTGCTCCCCAAGTTTACGCTTCTCTCTGTCATGAATTGAAAGCAGCTGGTATTTTTGACTTGGAAGCACTGGCTCATGAAATGCAGTTTGTTAACTATCGCACAACCAAAACCTTGCAGTTAATCGCTGCGGTAGACGATATCAAAACCTTATTTATCAGAATGGATAATATGCTGGGAATTGAAGGAATCAGACGTTTATTTATTCAATCTTTAATGCACTCCTTATCTATTTTTAATATAGGAGAAGCTAATGTGTATTACACTGAAAAGAGTGGATATAAATTTGAAATAAAACTTGTGAAAAAGTGGTCGGAAGAGATTTATAGAACTCAACTAGGTAAAGTACCTTTAGTTAGAGATATTTTCTAAAATCAGCTATATCCTGATGTGATGAGGAGATGGATAACAAGGTAGGGAATGTCACGCTCGAACCCTACATTACTTATTATTCTACCAAGCTTGTAAACAGTAAATCCTTAACTTTTTCAGGTTAGCTTTGTTCAACAAGAATCCTCTCACTTGAGGGGAGTGTCAACGACTGTTTTTTTTCAAGTAAAATAACGAGGGAAATTATGGAGTCAAAGATCAGCATATTTTGTGTTGTTGATGTCATTGAATCACTTTCGAGTGGAACGCTGTTAAATGGTAATCTTTGCATGATGGACAATAGCCCTCTGGGTAGTCTCAATCAGGGAACAACCAATTTAGTCACTTTGTGTTATCCAGGACAAATTATCCAGTGGACAATTTTAGCTATTGATTTGCAGACACCAGTAGCTATCAGAAAGATTACCTTTCTTAACCAAGATGGTACTAGTGTTGAACCGCTTCCAGATGACCATACAAAACTGGAAAGCGATAAGCTACATTTGAATATTTGGTCTGGCATTGTCCCATACTATCTTGTACCCGGCGTAGATTATCGCTATAGATTTGAATTGCAAATGTATGAAGGCAAGAACTGTCTGATGTATGTAGATACTCCGGCTTTGAAGTGCATTTAACCTCAGCTTGATAAAAAACAACAAAAACCCCTGTAAAGATAGGACTTTATGGACGGTTGGAACTAGGCGTTGAAGAGTGAAAACAAACTTAAACTCAGAGAAAAAGGAATCTTTATGAGCCAACAGTTGGGAATAATATTGTTGATTGATGTGGCAGCGGCCATAGAAGCCAACACTTTGGAAGGTAATACTTACCTGTTCGACAACATGAAATTACAGGGGTCTGAAGGTTTAGGCACTGGCAAATTGATTTCTGCAATTAATGGCACTAGTTACTGTGATGGTTCTCAAGCTAATGAGCAGGTTTTGAACTGGCTGCCCTATGGAGTTGGTTCTTTGCCCCCTACCTTGCCCAAGAGCTTTCTATCAGACAAGTCGAAAAATAGCGATCTCAAGGCACTTGAAGAGATACAAGCTCTTGCAGATAGACTGACCGGTGCTAGTGCTGACGAATCTCAAAATATCTCTGATGTCGTCCAGGAACTACAAAGAATCTCAAAAGCTGTCGGTGTCAAGACTCAAGTTCAGAGTAGAAATAGTGATGTTAGTCAGGACATTGGCCATCTTGGGCAAAAAATTATGGATGTCACAGGAAACCTTGTGACTGAATTGGATGGGAAAATTCCGGAAATCAATTCTCTCAATCCAATCATTACAAACATCACCGGCGAAGCAGTTGATAAAAATGTCATTTATCCTGCTGCCTATGGCTCTCCTGATATGGTGACAGATGGCTGGTACTGGGCTGCATCTGTGGATACATCTAGACCAGGAACCTATGCTTACACAATGCATATACAGTTGTACAAACTATCTCGTGAGAATCAAGCATGGGCTTGGGTTCCAGTAGATTTTACCCATGATGCTTATATCAAGATATCCAATGATCCCAAGAAAAATGGGTTTACAAATGCAGGTATTGGATACCTACCAATCCCTATGGCCTAGTCAAATGCTTGATTTTCAAACGCAATTTCAAAAAATGGAAGACAGATTATGGCAAAAACAATAACGATCGCTAGTGTAATAGATGTTGTGGGCGCCTTGGCAACTGATTCCTTGAGCGGACAAGTCTATTTTACAGACACTGAGAAAGCATCTGGTTCTACAGGCCATGGTACAGAGAATTTAAAAACCATGGTGTCAGTAGGAGATGTATTGGTTTGGACAGTGACATTCTTAGAATGTGAGGCCTATGCTGCCATTGCTGAAATCATCATTGACAAGAAATACTGTGAACCAGAAAAGAAGGTTTATGAAGGTACTGATGTCTCCTACTGGTCTGGTACGGTGAAAAAGGATGTGCAATTAGTTCCTTACACCATCAAATTTAACGTGGGAACTCGGGCAGAATCTATAGCCACCGCTTCCCCTCTCTATCTTGTGGGTAAAAATGCCTTGCCAAGAATCACAATTTAACTAAGCCAGAGGAAAATTATGTCAGATAAGTCTACTCTCAAGAAGCAAAATCCTGGACAGCTAAATTCAGTGCAACTGAATATAGTCAGTGTCATAGACGTTCATAAAGCTGTGAGAACGGGAAGCCTGAAAAACACCCTGTACATGATGGACAACAGCGTCGGGGGACAAGGACAGGGAACAGATCATTTACAAACCGTCTGTAAGCCCGGACAGGTTCTGAATTGGATTATCTATCCTATGGATATGGAAAAGAAACCAGATGGAACATGGCCACCTATGCCAAAAATTAATAACATTGTTTTCCTAGACAGTCAACAACAAGGTGACGCTGAGGAATTTTCTGAAACCAAAATCTGCACTGAGTTGAAGGTTTATGGTGGTCCAGATATGATGCGTCATCGTTATTGCCCAGTTTATTATTATTGGGCAGGAGCAGTATTAAGCACATTAAAACCTGGTGTTTATAATTACAGATTTGTCCTGGAACTGGAGCAGGAAGGCAAAAAGGAAAAATTGTATTTGCATACTCAGGAAAAGCCTTCTTTGAAAGTAATTGATATAACCGCAGGACAATACTAATCTCTGTTAATAGTATTTCTGGTTTGTCGGTCATATCAAATGACATAATCACAAGACAGATCTAATGATTAGATGAGTTATATTACATCTGATTGTACATAGGTTGTGGGCATATTTGCCCACAATAGAAAACTTAATTTTCTAAATATTTGGGTTTTTCAACCCTTGCTATTTAGCTTGAATGATTTGTGTTGTAAATGCTGAAATTATTGATGATCAATAAATGGTAAAGTTCCGCATTATTGAATCACAGGACTTTGAACAAACTGTTGATTTATGCTCTAATTTATTTGTGAATAATGAACCAATAACTAAAAGTTTGCAGATAAATTATCAAGAATTTCGACAATTAGCTGAAGCTTATTTGAGGAAAGCAATTCTGGATAGGCTTTCTATAGTTGCGACTGAAGATAATGGAATTATTGTTGGTTTTGTTATATCAGAACATTTGATGACTATTCCCCCTTATATTCAGGAAATCAGTCATAAATTTGCAGCAATTCACAAGTTTTCCCAGGAGTTAAAATATAGTTATTTTGATAAATATCAATATTATTACTGGGAATTATTTCAGACTTTACATATTTTTTTGTTAGGAGTAAAAGATGAATACAAAAATCAAAAAATTGCTACCAACTTAATCAGAGAGAATTTAAGGTTAGCCAAACTTAACTATTTTTCTGTGGCTATTTCTGTATTAACTGGAATCACTTCTCAAAGTCTATTTCGGAAAATAGGTTTTCAGGAAGAAGCAACACTCAACTATGATTCGTATATCTTTCAGGGTGAGAAAATATTTTCATCTATTCAAGAATCTACAAGTTGTCAATTAATGTCATATAGAATTTAGCTGGACTAAGATGAGAACATCTGGTAAAAATAAAATCTGGGATCATATCATCAGCCGATGGAAACGAAGATAGATAATTGATAAGTTCTGTGTTAAAAAGGAGTTATCGTCAAATTTTAAGGAGATAATGACGTGAAAACAGCACTAGTTCTAGTTGACATTCAAAATGATTATTTCGGTGGTAAATGGGAACTTGTCGGCATGGATATAGCAGCTTTTAATGCTGGAAGGCTTCTAACTGCCTTTCGTGAGAGAAAGCAATTAATTTTTCATATTCAACATATTGCCAAGAATGCTGACGCACCATTTTTTGTTGTTGATACCTATGGCGCTGAGATTCATGATTCTGTGAAACCCCAGGAAAACGAAAAGATTATTATCAAGGAGTTCCCAAATAGTTTTCGTCAAACTACTCTTCTTGATCATTTACGTAGTGCTGGGGTGGAAAGATTAGTGATTTCTGGGGCTATGAGTAATATGTGCATAGATGCTACAACTCGCGCTGCAAATGATTTAGGTTTCGACTGTATTGTTGCTCATGATGCTTGTGCAGCTAAGAATCTTGAATTCTATGGTCATATTACACCTGCTTTGGAAGTTCACTGTGCCTTTATGTCAGCCCTTAGTTTTGCTTATGCTCAGGTGGTCTCAACTAACGAAGCGATAGCTATTTCAGCTTTGACCTAAGTTTTGATCACCTTCACGGGTTTTCGGCATTTTCCTAATCACGAATGTTTTTCAGCAACCCCTATTCTAGAAAGTTGTGAAGTGCTTGGCGATTTAATTTAATCTTTTCTGCTAACAATTCCCATTTTTCCCCCTCAATTATATGAATAAATTCGTCCAAATTTTCCCGATATTGATATAATGAATTTAATAATGCTTGGCGGTTATATTGCGCCATCATGACCCCTAATTCTGGATTTCCACCCCCCACCCTACTCGTATCCCGAAACCCTGAACTAGCGAAATTTTGGGCTAATTTGGCGATTTCTGGATCTGTTTCACTTAAACAAGCTGCTATCAAGGATGCACTTACTATTACGGGTAAATGGGAAATCCAACTCACAGCTTGATCATGTTGTTCTGGTTGACAATGGTAGATAACCGAACCAAGCGATCGCACAATTTCCTCTATAATCGTCACAATATGACTAGCTGTAGTCTCTATGGGTGTTAATACATAAGGACGATTGACAAATAAATTCCGCTGTGCTGATTCTATACCTACATCTGTCTTTCCCGCCATGGGATGACCACCAATAAAATTCTCCCACAAAGGGGAAATCGCCTCAACTATAGGTTTTTTTACTGAACCAACATCAGTTATAATAGTAGTCTTAGGTAAATAACCAATTAACTCTTTAATTTGCGGAACTATTAATCCTATAGGGGTGCAAATAAACACAACTTCGGCTGATGCTAATAGGCTTAAATCCAAAGAAGCCTGATCCACACTACCGATTTCCACAGCCCTGACACAAGTTGATTCACGACGACTCACACCTAAAACATGGTGTCCTTGAGAACGTAAATCGAAACCCAAACAACCACCTATCAATCCTAAACCTAAAATACCAATTTTCATTGTCACCTGTAAATATGTAAATATGTATAATTCATTTATACTTTTGATACTTGACTCCAATGGCCAAAGTTAACAATATTTAAGCATAATGATCATATATCCAGTCAATCAGAATATTCTATGCCTAATTTCAATGCGACTGTGGATTATAGCACAAAATTTTCATATATTGGTTATTTGGTAGAAAATAAATAATTTTGAACTTTTACAAAATCTACTCAAATTAGCAGGAGACAAAGAATGCGTGATACATTTAATCGGATGATAGGTAGAACTAGATATGTTGTCTGTCGTTTATTTTTGCATTTAGGAGGCTCTGACGTAGCACCGATATTAGGCGTTTTGAATCGGGCTGCTAGGGAAGCAATTGACGCTGATGGTGATATAGAAGTTTTAGGAGAAGAATTGGCGCAACTTTGCCAAACCCTGCTACAATATGATGAATATTGGCTGTCTGCTGCTAATGAAGGTGATATATTTTGGAACGAAGGGGACGCAGGAGATTACGTCAATGAACTATTCACAGACTCAGCCCAAAGATATGGTGCTAATCTTGATTTTAGTTCTACTTCCTCAAACCAGCCCTTATCACTTCCCGCAACCCGTAACGTCATTGTTATGATTATAGTCGCCACAGAGGGAGAAATTCCAGAGTTAGAAACAGACTTAGCTAATATTCCCGCCTTAAAAGAAGCTTTAAAGGCTTTGATTAATTTACACTACAAACATAAACTCCGCGCTATCCAAGTGCATTTTTCACCCGCTCAGTTAGGAGATGATCTTTCTAGTGATCAGCTATTGGAATATTACCCCGAATTGATCCCATTGTAAATTATTTCAGGACTTAGGGAAAAGATCAGGAAAGTAGGGATAATTCATCACTCTACAAAAGAATAATTCGTCAGTCGCATCTTACCTAAGTCTTATATTTGTTAACCTGTAATTAGTATCCGCACAAAACATGAATACCGTGATTATGACTATGCTGCGTAAATTTACAGTTGTTTGTTTAGCCCTAACTTTATGCTTAACAACTGTAGCCTGTGGAGGAGAAAACCAAACTAATTCCGCAAAACCGGATATTAGCCAAACTGCTACCCCCACCAAATTAAATGATGGACAGTATCAAGTACAACAAGCCACATACAACGATGCTAATGGTGAATATACTCTGTTCTTACTCAACAACAACCCCCCAAGCTTTGCTACAGAAAAGCTACAAATGGCCAGACTAACTGAGGAAGAAATCAAAGCCGGTAAGAAAACTTACTTAAAAGTAGAAAATGGTCAGCCAGCTTTATACCTGACAGAAGACTTTAAACTTGAGTACGTCCATAATGTCACAGAAACAAAAACCAATCCCCAAACCGGACAAAAGGAAACCGTCATTGTTCGTCAAGAATCTAACTTTTGGACACCTTTTGCTGCGTCTTTAGCTGGTAACGTCGCTGGTCAAGCTATTGGTAGTATGTTGTTTAGACCTCAATACTATGTTCCCCCCGTTTATCAGCCCGGTGGGGTCATGACCGGTTATGGTGGTTATGGTTCTAGTTATGATTCAGCAGTTTCTAATTATCGTTCTCGCTACAATGAACCACCCGCAGCAGTAAGAAATCGTACTACTTTCCGTACCACAGGAAACATCAGAAACTCCTCTTCAGGACGCGCTACAACCAATAATAACCCAACCGGAAGAGCCTCCGGTTCTGGTTTTGGTGGTAGCAACCTCAGACCTTCTGGTAATTCTAGTTCTACCCAACGCAATTCTGGTAGTAGTTTTGGTAGTGGAGGTCGTTCTTCTAGTC
>NZ_KE384595.1:25015-25514 GCF_000426905.1 Dolichospermum circinale AWQC131C | reverse complement strand
TGGTAGCAGAAGAAGATAGGATCTTAAAGTAGGTTGGGTTGAGGAACGAAACCCAACATGATCCATAGTCGTTCTTCCGGTTTTGGTAGCAGAAAAAGATAGGATATTACAGTAGGTTGGGTTGAGGAACGAAACCCAACATGATCAATATCAGACAGCAGCCTAATATCAATCTTTTACTAACCTAGAAGTTGGGTGACGCTGTTCCTCAACCCAATCTACAATATTTGTGATAAATTTTTTTAGAGATGTTTTATGAAACGTCTCTACTTTCAATTTTATTCATAAATAATAAGGAGAGGAAGTTATTAGAAACTCAGCAAAAATACAAAAATCTACAAAATATCAATCTGATATAGAACTCGTATTTGATTTTTGAAAAAAATTAGGTATTGTCGGGTGCTTTACTACTGCATAAATTCTATCAATAAATAGATTTGTAATATCTGACGCACCCTAAGTATCTTTTCATAAATCAAATATTATTCCTATATTGACA
>NZ_KE384595.1:9820-24419 GCF_000426905.1 Dolichospermum circinale AWQC131C | reverse complement strand
TAAGAAGGGGTTGACATTTGATTTTAAATCTGTTATCCTTATCTTGATGAGGAAGAACTATCTTGCTATAAATAGCAGATAACATAGTATAGTAGTTAAACATAGTAGTTATAAGTTAATGGACACAAATTTGCTTTAACACGAAAGGATTAAGCGTTATCTTTGATATATTGTATATTAATATGGGATTGGTGCGGATCGAACGCACGGCCTAGCGCTTAGGAGGCGCTCGCTCTATCCAACTGAGCTACAACCCCAAAGACAACATAAAGATTGTCAAATACTATCATAGCAGTATTTTCATTGAGACTGCCAATAATTATCCCAATCATGGCCACCAATTTCTAAACCGCACAGATTACTACTTGCATTCAGGATAACCTGAGATTTGCTGGCATTAACTTCTCGCAATTCTAAGTTTAGCTCTCCCTGCATGGTATCTCGACAACAGAAAGTTAAACCATTGGTTGTCGGAGCGCGGAGGGGAGTACCTGGTAACTGGGTAGTTCCGGTCAGTGTCACTTCATAACTTAGATTTTTGGCTTGCATTTGCCATCTACCCCAGGGCTGAATTTGCCATTTTACCTCCGAATTCCAGGGGACAAATTCATAAAATTTACCTTGGTAGTGAATACCAATCATAGCAACTGATTCCATCCACCATAATACACCACGTTTGCCCCCACCAGCAGTTAAAGCTAAATCGGGTTGATTAATGAAAGAATTGCAATTTAGCCAAAACCATTTTTGGGGAAAAGCACCACCCCAGTTCTTTTCTGCGTATGCTGGCGCATTTGTAAATTCATATATTTTACCATGCCAGTCTATCCAACCACTAGCTAAACCATGAGCCATTAAAATTTGCCACCCAGGTTCAAATATCTGCGAAAATGATAACCAACCCGCTGTTGATTGCTGAAAACTATTTTGATTTCCCCAACCATATATAGGTTTAATTGTATACTCCCATTGGCAATAATTACCAGTAGCAGGATCGGTAATTATGCCTTGATTTAAGGTAGCTGTGGCTTGATAGCCTTCAGAAATATGCTGTGTAAATTCACTGGGAGTGAGATATAGCGGGGAAACTTGTAAGTTAGTTTTTCCCCAATGTCCTAATCCTAATACATCCCGACTCGCCCAAAATTTATTCACATCGGGAAAAGTGCGACAGAGGTACTCATCATTTATGCCCAGAATTTGGGCTGCACCGCCACTGTAGGGCTGATTACCTTTGGGGTCTTCGATGGAGTACATGAAGGCGATAGTTTGCCTAATTTCGGGTATTGTGACGCGGTAATACCAGCCTTCAAAAAAGCGGCGATTACTACCGTCCCAATGATAACCGCTGTGGGGGGTTTGGGTGCAATTGAGGTGGTTTGTGATCATACTGAGCATAGATGCTGTTATTTTGCTGATTTTTGAGTATGGACAACGCGGAGACTTTGGATTAAGATCATTAAAGAAGCGATCGCCATTAATAGCCCCCAAAACCAATAAGGTAAAAACAAATACTTCTGCATTTGTCCTGTATCTGATAGTCCTAATGGTCCTGCGGTATAACTGAATAAATAATCAAGTTGATGATAGGTACTTACACAAGCTTGCACACCTAGAAACTGAATTGCAAACCCTTGTACCCAAAGAGGTGTTTTTAAGGCGATTCCTAATATCATAAAACCTAATAAGGGAATTGCGACAAAACCAAACCAAGAACGCAGCCAAATTAATGTAGACAGGAGTAAAAAACCGCCCAAAATTTTTAAACTCAAAGAAGTGGTTTTTAAACTACCGGAAGCGAGAATTAGACCTGCACCAGCGAGAGGTGGACCCATTGGACCAGCAGCAGCGACCAAGCCGATACCAAGATATCCCCATCCGTTACTTAAAGTATAATGAGCTACACCAGAACCGTTGCCAAAGATTTCTAATTTTTGAAACTGTCCCCCTAAAATCAAGGCCATTAAACCGTGACCCATTTCATGAAACCAAGTTGCCAAAATAGAAAATGGGTATAAAATATAATTACCCATAGGTACTTGCCACAAAAATGCTGTGACTATACCCGCTGCAACTAACCAAGTTAACCCCATTTTTTCTACTTCTGTGGGAGTAAATAGAGGGTTGAAATTTTTACTGGGTTCTCTCATTATTGACTATCCTGCAAGTAATTACACGAATTAGCTGAGTATTCTTGAATATATCTTAATTCACTTCCAGAAAAAGTAGGAAAATTCCTCTGGCAAAAATGGTTCTCAATCTAACAAGTAATGTAAAATAATATTAGTATCAATACCTTCAGTAAAGATACTTCTCCACTCGATGTTCTTCTAACATTGCTTTTATCTGTTCATCGGTTGGTGCTGCTTGATTGCTTTTTAATAAACCTTTCATTTGTTTAATAATGCTAGTCCGTTCTGATTTTTGACTGGGTTGATTTTGCAATGATTCAATGATTGCACGGACGGGTTCTAAGCGATCGCTCTCAGGTATTTGAAAGGCTTGCTCTTTCAGTTTTTGTAGGGACATAGAGGTTATTTTAATAATACTTGATTATATTTTATCTCATAGCGATACTTTCAGTAAAGCGATCGCTCATTTTCTTCAAGCTATTTTTAAAATAGAGTGAATCTACACCCATGATTCCCATAAAAAAGGCTGTAGTTGATGAATACGTCTAAAATCGCTATCAGCAGAAACGAGAGTGAGATTGTGTTGAATCACTGTTGCTCGTATCCAAATATCATGATCGCTCAATCCCAAATTTTCAATGCTAAAATTAGGACGTTTGCTTTTTTATTGGGGAGCAAAATAATTAAAAAACAACGACAATTAATGTTTAAAATATTGTATTTTATTACTTAAACTCAAATGCCAAAAAAATAAATTTTTTAGTTTTACCTTTTCCATAAGCACTGGTTTCTGCTTGGGGATGGCAAGGATACTTTAATGTATGTGCGCCATAAGGAATTCGCACATCGTCAATATTAATTTTCACTTGATCTGATTTACGAAAATGAATAATACTTTCATGCGATCGTCCCCAATCACTACCTAAATTAGCCTTGTTTTTATAGTGCCAAATTAACCAACGACAATTTTTGAAATATTTGGATACTGAATATTTTAAATCAGCTAATATTTCAGAAAAACCACAAACGTAAAGAGATCCATTAGATTTGAGAATACGCGAAGCTTGGCTAATCCATTGAATTGACCAGGCGATATATTTTTCTTGGTTCTCAAAATTATCCCATTCAGCTTTTTTAATATTATAAGGTGGGTCAGCAAACACTAGATCAACGCTTTCTGAATCAAGAGATGCCAGCCAATCTAGGGAATTACCTTGATAAATTTCTCCGTGAGGATGGGTATATTGTAGTTGGAATCCTTTTGTTAATGGTAATGGTAGTAATTTTTGTTCACTACTTTGTGCTTCTACCACTCCAAGATTTAGAGACTGTTGTATTACGTTTAATGCATTATTAGAACTGCTCAATCTCATCTATCCTCACAAGTTTAATAAACAGTGTTAAAAATTACTCAACGCATCAGCAGTTTGGGAAATCTCCTCAAACTGCCAAAAAATATACTACCCTAAACTTCCTCATTCCGCAATCTTTGTAACAATTCTTCACGGGATAAATTACCCAAAGAAAGAAGTAACTGAGTACGTTCAGAAATGGGAATATTAGCAATCTTTTCCACCACACCAGATAACTCAACATCCAAACTACCAAAACGCCCTTCCAGCAGAGAAGTTATTAAAGAAAATCGTTCTTCCTCTTTTCCTTCTTGTTTTCCTTCTTGCTTCCAGTCTTCTATTTGTTGTAAATAAGCCGGTGATAAGTTCATAATTACTTCCTCCTCTTCTATACTTAAATTATCTCTCAATTCTAAATTCTTGCGCCAGTCCGCTAATATTAAAAATCACATTTGTTTTGTACAAAAATCACACTAAACATCAAAAATATTATATAATAATTATTATTACTCAGGACTTACGCAAAATATCTCTCAAATCCTCATCTCTCCGTGACCTCTGTGCCTGGAGTGGTTCGTTATTCCATGAATCTTGCGTAAGTCCTATTACTACCAAAAGCATAGTTTTAAAAGTAGTTTACCCCAAAAATTAAACTAATGTTACAGTCAATCGAAGGCATTTACAAAGACGGGAAAATTGAGCTAACCGAAACTCCAACAGGCATAAATACAGCGCGAGTAATTGTAACTTTTCTCGATACCAACGCTTCCGTAGATTTGTCATCTCGCGGAATTAATGAAGAACAAGCCGCAAATTTAAGAGCTAGATTACAATGTTTTGCACAAGATTGGGATCAACCAGAGATGGAAGTTTACGATGCCTTATAATCGTGGTTCAGTAGTGCTGGTTTTGTTCCCAGACTCAAACTTAAAAACTGCTAAACGTCGTCCTGCTTTAGTTGTTCAATCTAATTTAATTTTTTAACCAACCAAAAAGTAAGATATTTTCGCATATTTTCAGTTTTTGCTTCTGTGACAGATGATATTAAAAATGCGTACAAAATAATAATTGCCAACATTATTATTCCCGCACTCAGATACATCATATTTGGTTGCCAACGTTGATTATGAATAAACCATGCTTGACAGAAGACTAGCAATGGAAGATGCACAAGATAAAGTGTATAGGAAAATCCAGACAACCTATCAAGCATATTATGATATATACTATTTTGGCTAGGAGATTTATCTTGCAATAATGTATATATAAAAATAGTAGAAGATATTCCTATGATAAAATCAGAAGTCAAACTAGAGCTAATCAATCCTATACGAGAGATTGCTAAACTTCCTGAAAAAAGAGCGAAAGAAAGAGCTAAACATAGATAATAGAATATTTTTTTGTGTTGATTAATCACAAAATAACCAGAAACACTGATTAAAGTACCCATTAACCAAATTAAGAAATAAGTAATTATTGATTTACCGACTATACTAAATATCGAAATAGTAAGTATAGCGTAAATAAGGCGGAGTTTAAATGGCGTATATTTTGCCAAAATTAATAATATTAAAGGAAAAGATAGATAATACCAAAATTCATAATTTAAGCTCCATAAAGGTGAATTAGAACCAAATGTAGGGACATAAATATTTTGTAGAAAAGTTAAATTTCCTAAAAAAGTCAATAAGTTTAGCTTGTCGGAAATATTAGAACCACTACCTATATTTGCACCAAATGATTGACCTCCATAAATTGTATTATTTCCAAAAATATTAATTCCCAAATAGTCCCATAGTCCACCAATTAACAATGCAGGAATTAGAACTATATACAAGCGAGACAAACGATTAATTAAGTAATAGCTCCATGACCATTTATTATGGTTTTGTGATTTAATCACACTACTGGAAATAAAAAACCCACTCAATACAAAAAAAACTACAACCGCTTGATGTCCAAATCCAGTAATATAATAAAGAATCTTTATTAAAAAATTCTTGGATTCAACTTCTAAATAATCAACAAAAAATAAATTTCGTAAATGTCCGGCACAAACTTCTAAAGCTGATAATCCTCTGAGCATATTTAGATGTTGTGAAGATTGAAAACCTTTAATTGCTGGAACTAATTTAAAATATTTCATTACATCCTCCGATAGTTAGTTTTAGATCCCCAACTTCTCTAAGAAGTCAGGGATCTAGTTCTTCAGTAATTAACCTTGCGCTACAGGTTCTTTAGCCAAAAACTTCTCCAATTCTGTCAAAGCATCAGCATCAACCTTAGTCTGCATTGGACAGAACTTAGGACCACACATGGAACAAAACTCAGCCGTTTTATAGATATCTGCCGGTAAAGTTTCGTCGTGATATTCCTTCGCTCTTTCCGGGTCTAAAGACAACTCAAATTGACGATTCCAGTCGAAATTATAGCGAGCTTTAGAAAGTTCATCATCCCTGTCTCTAGCACCAGGGCGATGTCTCGCAATATCCGCAGCATGAGCCGCAATTTTATACGCAATTAAGCCATTCCGTACATCTTCCGCATCAGGTAAACCTAAATGTTCTTTAGGTGTCACATAACACAACATCGCCGTCCCATACCAGCCCGCCATAGCTGCCCCAATAGCTGAGGTAATATGGTCATAACCAGGAGCAATATCTGTAACCAAAGGACCAAGAACATAGAAAGGTGCTTCCGAACACTCTTCCATTTGTTTGCGGACATTGAACTCAATTTGATCCATAGGAACGTGACCTGGCCCTTCCACCATCACTTGCACATCATGTTCCCAAGCTTTACGGGTGAGATTTCCCAGAGTTTTCAGTTCCGCCAACTGGGCTTCATCGGACGCATCATGGGTACATCCTGGGCGCAGGGAGTCGCCTAAACTGAAAGAAACATCATATTTCTTAAAAATCTCAATGATGTCGTTAAAATGGGTATAGAGCGGGTTCTGTTTATGGTGATGCAACATCCACCGCGCCAAAATTCCACCACCACGAGAAACAATACCAGTAATTCGGTTTCTCACTAAAGGTAAATGTTCAATTAAAATCCCCGCGTGGATAGTTTGATAGTCTACCCCTTGCTGGGCGTGTTTTTCGATAATGTGGAGAAAGTCATCAGCAGTCAGATTTTCAATTGTTCCGTGAACACTCTCTAAAGCTTGGTAAACTGGAACAGTCCCAATGGGAACAGGAGAAGCCTGGATAATTGCGGTACGAATTTCGTCTAAATTACCACCACCTGTAGACAAATCCATCACCGTATCAGCGCCATATTTTACCGCCAAATTAAGTTTATCAACCTCTTCCTGCAAATTAGAAGAATTGGGAGAAGCACCGATATTAGCGTTAACTTTACACTTAGAAGCGATACCAATAGCCATCGGTTCTAAATTTGTGTGATTAATATTTGCGGGGATAATCATCCGTCCCCGTGCTACTTCAGCGCGGATAAGTTCAGCCGGCAGATTTTCCCGCTTGGCTACGTATTGCATTTCTTCAGTGATTACACCCTGACGAGCGTAGTGCATTTGCGATACGTTGTCTTGTCCACGTCTCTTAGCTACCCATTCTGTACGCATATCCAATTCCTCAATAAACAGCTTCCCTCCGCTGGTATTATCCAGACTCAGGTGTTAAGGGTTTGATCTCAGCTTAGTTTCCCAAGCACCCCTAGCATGATGTAGATTCTAGCATTTTCGTGATCTTTGGGGGAGGGTGATGATAAATTGTGAAGATATGGGGAAAGGAGGATTTGTAGTTCGTTACACAAACCGTCTAGGGTTGAAACCCCAGACTAATAGCGAAAGTCCGTTAAAACGGACTCAAATCTTTTCTTTTTTCAGTCGTCTTGAGACGACTTTTGTTATTAGCCTTGCACTTCAGTGCTAGGCGGGTAAGTTAGCAATTACTATGCTATAGCTAGAAGGTTAGAAAAATTAGATGGTTCGCAATAGTTTTTAATTAAGGCTTTGGCATTTTCGCGTTTTTCGCCTGTGAATAAATTAAATATTACTTCTTCATTTTGGGAGTAAAGATGTAATAATCCAAAGTCTTTAATTCTTGAATAAATTAGGGGAACTCCTGCTAAGGTTAGTAAATGTAATTTTTTATTATCACGCTCTCTCGCGTCATGAGAATCATGATATGTAGATTGAAATTCCACAACTAAACAAGGTTTATAGTCTTTGTTTGTGATCAGAGCGTCTACACTGGAACTAAAGAAAAATTTTCTTAGTTCTATATCAACTCCTATGCCTAATTCACAAATTTGGGATAAGCTGACCTGTGTATGAATTTTATAATTTTCATCTATGCAGGTTTGCAGAAATTCTAACATTCTTTCTTCGTAAAGGTTAACCAGTCTTTTGGGTTTTACTAACATTAGTTTCTCTCCATTAATATTTAGGACTTCTTTTGAACTAATACACGCTTGCCTCATATAAGGAAAAAGCTTATCTTTTTGCAAGAAGTTTATCAACCTTTTTATGCAAATTCCCATATTTGATCCAACCTGAAGTAGTGGTAATGGATCTAGCTGAAACACCTATTGAACTCACCTTCTGCACCCTAAACTGTCACACAACGAAAAATGGTCGTTTGGGGATTTGAGATTGGTCAACTGCTTGCAGCAGCGCTTCGCTATCGCCACCTAAAATTTAGACTATTTCGTATCAAAATTATCCTCATAAGTATTCAAAAATCCAAAATTACCAATTGTGAGACCAGGGGGTGCGGAATGTGGGATTGAACGTTAAAAAAGTCAGGAAAGAAAAAACTTCACACACTCAAAAGCCAAAGGATTATGTGATGAAAACGAACCACTCCGGGCACAGAGGACACAGAGGTAAGAGGTTTGGTAGAGGTGATAATTGGGTTAATTTGGTAATTAGTTGTTTTTGCAAGGATTATGTGATGAAAACGAACCGCAGAGGCGCAGAGGACACAGAGGGAAGAGAGTTAGGAGAGGAGATGAGTTGGCTTACAGGGGAGGTTATTGGGGCTGCTATTGAGGTACACCGGGTTTTGGGTCCTGGGTTTTTGGAGGAAGTGTATAAGGAGGCACTGGTTGTTGAATTTATGATTCGGGGTATACATCATGAGGTTGAAAAGTCAATAAGCTTGACATATAAAGGACATGATGTAGGTAGAGGTAGATTAGATTTTTTAGTTGCAGACTGTTTAGTTGTAGAATTAAAAGCTGTGCAAACTCTAGCCCCTATTCACGAAGCTCAACTTCTCTCCTACCTCAAAATAACTAAGCGCAATTTAGGACTCCTCATCAACTTTAACGTTCCCCTCCTCAAAGACGGCATCAAACGCATAGCCCTCTCTCTCTAACTCTTCCCTCCGTGTCCTCTGTGCCTGGAGTGGTTCGTTAATTCCCCCACAACTCCTTTGCAACCCAAATATCATATAAACCATTTTTAAACGCATAGCCCTCTCTCTCTAACTCTTCCCTCCGTGTCCTCTGTGCCTGGAGCGGTTCGTTAATTCCCCCACAACTCGTTTGCAACCCAAATATCATATAAACCGTTTTTTGTGGATTTTTGCAACTCTTAATCATTTATCCACCCATTTTTGGGCTAGATATTGCTACACTGAATCTCATACAAAATCATAATTGTTGTCGTCTGCACCTTGTGAGAGCATAAGAATCAGCTTTCTGGTGTAATCAAGAAAAGAAAGATAAAAGAGCAAATCAAAACATGGTAGACTCTCTCAAAAAACCAAGCTTTGACGAAATCCGTCCCGGAGTTAAATCCCCTGCGAAGGAAACCCTTTTAACACCAAGATTTTACACGACTGATTTCGATGAAATGGCGCGGATGGATATTTCTGTCAATGAAGACGAATTACAAGCTATTTTGGCAGAATTTCGCGTTGACTACAACCGTCATCACTTTGTTAGAGATGCTCAGTTTGAACAATCATGGGATCACATTGACGGTGAAACTCGTCAATTGTTCATTGAGTTTCTGGAACGTTCTTGTACAGCGGAGTTTTCTGGATTCCTGTTATATAAGGAACTCGGCCGTCGCTTAAAGGATAAAAGCCCTCTTTTGGCTGAGTGCTTTAACCTAATGTCACGGGATGAAGCCCGTCACGCTGGGTTTTTGAACAAAGCTATGTCGGACTTTAATCTTTCTCTAGATTTAGGGTTTTTGACTAAGAGCCGCAGTTATACGTTCTTTAAGCCCAAATTCATCTTCTATGCTACCTATCTTTCTGAAAAAATCGGTTATTGGCGTTATATCACCATTTATCGTCATTTAGAATCCCATCCTGAAGATCGGATCTATCCAATTTTCCGTTTCTTTGAAAACTGGTGTCAAGATGAAAACCGTCATGGGGATTTCTTTGATGCGATCATGAGAGCGCAGCCGCAAATGTTGAATGATTGGAGAGCAAAACTATGGAGTCGCTTTTTCCTGTTGTCGGTATTTGCAACTATGTATCTCAATGATATCCAACGCAAGGATTTTTATGCTTCTTTGGGCTTAGATGCGCGAGAGTATGATATTCATGTAATTAAGAAGACCAATGAAACCGCCGGTAGGGTCTTCCCTGTGATGTTGGATGTTGATAACCCAGCTTTTTATGAACGTTTAGATGTTTGCGTCCAGAATAATGAAAAATTGGCAGCAATTTCTAACTCTAATACTCCTAAATTCCTGCAATTCTTCCAAAAACTTCCAATTTATGTGTCCCATGGTTGGCAGTTATTACAATTATATCTGATGAAGCCTATTGATGCGGCTTCTGTCCACGGTCAAGCTCGTTAATTTGAGCCTAATTTTCTTTAAATGTGGTTTTGTTTTTAACAGAGCCACATTTTTTATTTTTGATGATCTTATTGATTTTCAGGACTTACCCAACTGGCACAATATTTTAGATTGCAGTGAGAACTAAAGTTTCTCTCCTTGGGAAGTTACGGAAATAAGATCAGGGTTTTAGCTTCAGGGGTTTTTCATTCTCTAAAATTTAGCAGAAGAAAATGAAATTGGCAAATTTTGCGACTAATCCCCCTTGATCTGGACAAGAAATTAATAAGATTGCTGTTTGTTGTGTCATTGAGGCTTTGGTTTAGGAACGATAGGTAATGGTTTTACGTTAGTCTTTTCTTTTCTTTGTTTCCATTCTGATATGTCTCGATTGACTGCATTAAAAAAATCCTGGGAAACTAACAATAAGTTGAGATTTTGATTAGCATCAGCTTGAGCATATAAGAAGCGATTATTAAACTCAGCTTTACCTAAAATCAATTGATGACTTTGTTGATTTTTGAGTTTAATATCAATAGTTGCTACAGGTTTATCTAAACCAAATTCTGATAATTCAGTGGGTAAAACTGATACTGTTCTTTCAATTTTACCATCAACTAACAAATCCATTAAGTAAGAAACAATTGCATCATTTGCTGGTGCTGATATGGGAGATTTAATTTCCCATTCAGGTTTTTCAGTTGTCTTGCTTTTTTCTAGTTTTAATGTTGTACTTTTAGTTTTAATTGTTAAAGATTGGACATCATTAGCAGTAAAGGAGAAAATTTTCTGTTTTTCGGCTTTTATTTCTGTTGATTGAGTTTTTCCTTTAATTTCATAGAAATATACAAAACTGCCCAAACCCAGAGCTAAAAGTATTAAAATCCAAGTCGTTTTTGGTAATTTCATATTGATAATCAATTAATAAAATCATTTAGTTAATGAGAAATTAAAACCGCTTTTCGCCATTTTTGCACTGAGTTAATTATATAGATATGATGGCTATATTTTAACATTTCTACTGTGATAATTTTTTCTCTGATTTTACATTTTTCAAGTAGGTTAGCGCGAAAAGTCCCTGCTAATAAACCGCACTTTACTGGAGGTGTCAGCAATTCTCCATTCAAGTCTACCACAATATTACCAATACAGGTTTCTGTTATTTCACCTCTGTCATTCCACAATAAAACATCATCACAATCAGGAAAAGGGGCTTTTGCCATTTCATAAACTTGGCGATTTGTTGTTTTATGATACAAAAATATATTAGTGGAGTCAATCGGTGTGCAACACATACCTAGTTTGACAAATTCCTGATTATTTACGGCCAATAAAGGTATTGTTTGATATACAATTTCACCTTGAGAATCTAATAATAACCGTAGTTTATAATCTTGATTTGCAAATGATTGTGTTAATTGATCAAGTTGATTTTTTACATTACTTATATTAACTTTAAACCCAAAGTAATTTGCTGAATCTTGTAAACGTTGTAAATGATAATTCAATAAAAAATAACCATTTTGGGGCTGCCACAAAATGGTTTCTAAAAGTGAGAAATCTGGTTGATTTAATGTGAGAACTTGGGCTTTAATCTGACATTCTTGATATTCATCACTACTCACAGAATCCCAGACAATTCCTCCTCCAACTCCATATTCTGCTTGTTTATTTTCTTTATCAATTAAAACAGTCCGAATAGCAACATTAAATTGGGCTTGACGTTGGGGACTAATAAAACCAATACAGCCAGTATAAATACGGCGCGGTGTATTTTCCAATTCCTGAATAATTTCCATTGTCCGCGCTTTAGGTGCGCCGGTAATAGAAGCGCAGGGAAATAACGCCCCCATAATTTCACTTATGGAAGCTGTAGTTTTAGCTGTAACGGTAGATGTCATTTGCCAAACTGTGGGGTATTTCTCGACATTAAATAAACTGGGAACTTTGACTGTATTAATATTAGCTATTCGTCCTATATCATTGCGAATCATATCCACAATCATTACATTTTCCGCGCGATTTTTTTCAGAAAAATGTAGTTCTTTAGCAATAGCATGATCAGCGACTAATGTTAAACCTCTAGCTGCTGTTCCTTTCATGGGACGCGAGGTTAAGTGATGATCATCAAGATGAAAAAAAAGTTCAGGGGAAGCGGAACAAATAGCAAAGTTATCAATATCAACATAAGCCCCATAATCTGCTTTTTGTGCTTGCACTAATTTCAGAAATAATTCCCAAGTATCACCACTAAAAGGTGCATTTAAACGTAATGTATAATTGACTTGATAAGTTTCCCCCAAGGAAATATATTTTTTAATTTTACTAATCACTTGATGATATTCTTCTTCACTTACTGAAGGTGTCCAATTAAGTTTATATTTATCAGCTAAGGTAGGTTTTGGTAAATCAATAATTTCTGGTTTTTTATATAATCCAAACCAGAGTAACGGAAATGAAGAAGGAGAATGGGTTTTTAGTATCGAATCAAAAGCTGTTGAAGCTTCATAACTAATAAAACCTGCCCCATATATTTGATGTTTAGTAATCAAATCATTCACGAGTTGCAATTTGGGAACAACTTGATCAATACTATTAGTTTGGATGATTTCATCAGGATCTTGAAAGCAAAGCCAATGTTTTAGTTTAGCATTATGAATTACTAATTTATTTTTCATCTACGTTTCCACCAAATAATAAAACCTGTTAGCAAACCCAGTAAAGGTAATAAAAACACGGCAGATATTGTTAACAAGTTAGCTTCCAGATTTGATATAATAATCCGGCGATTTTTTGGTTGTTTAGGACGAATTGACAGAAGTTTTTCATCCTGTTGACTTAACCAACTAACCGTGTTTAAAAAGACATCTCCATTTAACTGTTGTTCAAATAAACTATCAGTGGCAAAATTTGAGTTTCCGAATACTACTAACCGTGATTCTTTAGCAGTATTTGGGGAAGTTTTGGTAGTTGGTATTGGAGTTGGGGAAGTTTTGTCCGTTGGAATTGCAGTTGGAATTGGAATTGCAGTTGGGGAAGTTTTGTCCGTTGGAATTGGGGAATTTAATAACTTTCTGGTTAATGCTACTCCTAAAGTTAAAGGTCCTTTTAAGTCTTTATCTTCATTAAACTCTAGTTTTTCACTTTTTTGATCACTTTCTGCCCAACTATTAGGATAGGGTTTAGTTTTTAATAAAACCATAGACTCAACATCAGGGACAGGATCAATTTCTAGAGGACGAGTTAATGGATATACAGAAATATTATTAGCAAAATCTTGAGTAATAGGATGTTGTCCATATTCTGTCACTAAAATAGTAGCAGGTCCTAATTGTAAACTTGCTCCAGAATTATCAATGACCAAGCGATTATCTAAACGCACACCCCACTCTTTCAGAAGAGTATCCATTTTCGGGTTGGTGTTGGGATCAATCATCAATAATAAGTTACCACCACGATTAAGATAATTTTGTAAAGCTGTAACTTCTCCCGTCAATAATTCTTTTTGGGGTCCAGCTACAATTACAACATTAGCATCATCAGGAACTTGAGGACGTTCTGCTAAATTCAAAGTTGATATAGTAAAGTTTTTATCAGTTAAGCCCTGTATTGCTTTAGAAATTGCCCCTTTACTAGCGGAAAGTGGGTGTTCACTATGTCCTTGCAGAAAGTAAACTTTAGCCGTTTTAGGATTAATCATTTGTTGTAAACGATTAGTTAATTTTATTTCTGATAGTCGTTCATCCTCACTAATTATTTGTATTAATTGCCGTTTTGTTTGAAATTCTAAATAAACTTCGCCATAATCTTTAACACCAAATCTTTCTGCTAGTCCTGGTTTTAATTCAGGATCAACATACTCAAATTTAAACTTGTTACTTTGACGATGATAGTTATCTAATAATTCCTGATCTTGGGAATTTTTTTCTTTAGTAAATAACCAAACCTTCATTGTTTCGGGTAAATTACTGACTAATTCCCTGGATTGAGGTGATAAAGTAAATAATTGAGTATCTGTTAAGTCTAGACGCAGGTGGTAACGAATACCTAAAAAGTTAATTAATCCTAATATAACTAATACGGACAAAGTTGCGATTAAGGCATTAGTAGTAGATTGGGTAGAACGCTTTTGCCACCATTTAGTTTGTACTACCCACAAGGCACAAATAACTAAACCTATTATTATTAATGATAAGGGGATTATTCTTGAATTTACTGATGTTAAACGAATGGTTAAACCAGCGGTGATCAAGAATGGTCCTAGCCAAAATATAAGTTTCCAAAGTTTGTTTTTATTCATTCTTTATAGTAGGGAAGAGGGAACAGGTTACAGGGAACAGGTT
>NZ_KE384595.1:0-9810 GCF_000426905.1 Dolichospermum circinale AWQC131C | reverse complement strand
ACAGGGAACAGGGAACAGGGAACAGGGAACAGGGAACAGGGAACAGGGAACAGGGAACAGGGGTGCAGAGGAGAAGATTTTTCCTACCGACAACGGACAACGGACAACGGACAACGGACAACTAACAACGGACAACTGACAATTACTGACGTTGAAAGCGAAGTGCATCAATTGATTGGGCTGTGAGAAAAATACCTAAGATAATGTAACTGGCAAATAAAATCAAGCCGCTAGTATCGAAAATTCCTTGAATCAGAGTATTGTAATGTTTGAGGAGGGATAAATGACTAACTGCTTCACCAATTTGACCGGGAATGGTTTTGGCAATTAAATCAACAAATAACAGCAAAATAACTATGGCAAAGGTCAGGACTGCCGATAAAATTGTACTATCTGTTAATGAGGAAATAAACATTCCTAATGATAAAATTGCTGCTGCTAGTAAGAGTAGTCCTAAGTGACCCAGTAAGGGAATTGTGGGTGATATGGGAGGAGTGGAATTGGATAAAGCGATCGCTTCAAATCCCATTAAAGGTAAAATCATTGTCAATAAAAATGTTAATACTCCTAATAATTTACCTACGGCTACAGCCCAGTTGGTAACTGGTGATGTGGCTAATAGTTCTAAAGTTCCTCGTTTGCGTTCTTCGGCGTAGAGTCCCATGGACAAAATAGGCAAGATAAATAACATTAACCATCCCATTCTATCTAAAAATGCTCTACTAAATTCGTAGGGAACATCTATTTTTGGCGCAAATTGTTGCCCTTGTAAATCATAGGCAGAAACTGTGACTAAAATTCCATCGGGTCCTAATAAAATCATGACGAAAAATAAACCCGCTAAAAACCAAAATGCACTAGCTATGCCATAGGCCAATGGAGAAACAAAATAACTCTGTAGTTCTCGACGATAAATAGCAATAATATTGGCGATGACTATACCCATTTATGCAGCTTCTCCTTCTTCGATTTCTGAGTTTATATTTGTGGGTAAATTCTTTTCTGTTGTGGTTAATTCTAAGAAAACATCTTCTAGTGTTGCACTAATACGGCGCATTTCATATAAACCAAAGCCAGCCCGAATTAAAGCACTAGCAATTTCTTTTCCTGGTTCTTCTCCTGGCTGTAATATTACCCGTAAATACGTATGATCTTCTAGCAAATGTTGATGGGTAGGCATTGATTCTACTAAACTCACGCCAGATATATTTTGTAACATTTGTTTGGCTAAAGGTGCTTCTCCTGTAATTTCTAATTCATATCCTGCCCCACCTGTTAATTGTGTCATTAAATTTTCTGGGGTATTAGTTGTCACTATTTGTCCGCGATTAATAATGGCAACTCGGCTACAGGTCATACTCACTTCTGGGAGAATATGTGTAGAGAGAATAATAGTGTGTGTTCCTGCTAAACTTTTAATTAAGTTGCGTACTTCTGCAATTTGCCGGGGATCAAGTCCCACTGTAGGTTCATCAAGAATAATAGCTGGAGGATCATGAACGATCGCTTGGGCAATACCAACCCTTTGCCGATAACCTTTCGACAGTTTACGAATAATGACTTGGCGCTTTTCTTCTAGGTTACATCTGTTTATGGCTGCTGTAACTTTTGTTGAGCGATCGCCCGCAGAAACTCCTTTAATCCTGGCTACAAAGTGTAAAAATCCTTCCACCGTCATTTCTGGATATAAGGGCGGTGTCTCTGGTAAGTAGCCAATGCGCTGACGCACAAGCAAAGAATGATCATGGACATCATAACCGTCAATTTTCGCTGTCCCACTGCTGGCAGGTAAATAACCGGCTAAAATTCGCATAGTTGTGGTTTTACCGGCACCGTTTGGACCTAAAAACCCTAAAATTTCCCCTGGTTCAACGCTAAAAGTAACATCAGTAATTGCTGTTGTTGAACCATAAGTTTTACTAAGATGCTCAACTTCAATCATTTGCATAAATCATAATAAGTAGGTTGGCGTTAAAAATTGTCGTTATGACAAGGGAACAGGGAACTCTTAACTGGGAACAGATTTTGGGCAACTTTACTTTTCGTTACTTATGTCGGTTTTTTTCCGTTCACCTACTTAACACCTAAACAATCTTAGCTAAATTTGAGATTTAAAATTGATGAGTTTTCTGTTATTTTTAATTTTTAATTGATTTATGCCTCATTTAAAATTAGTAACAAGATAACCTCCTATGGAATGGATAAAATCATGAGAGTTTGGCTGCTGTGCTTTTTTGTACTGTTTGCTGGGGCAGAGTTTTTTAAGTGGTTGCGAGCTTTTTCTATACCTTTGCCCATATATATTTTAGCGGGAGCATTTTTAGCTGTGGCCTCCAACTATGATAAAATTTTTGGTGATAGACTTAACCAAAAGCTGATAAATCCTGACAAACCAGAGATTAAATAGGATTTGTGATAGCTTGCATTGTGTAACCATAAAAGTCTGGCGGCGGAGATAGGGAAGAGAGGTACTATGTATTATATATATTCGCCGAAAACTTTTCACAGATCCTCTTCATCCAGAATCACCTGAATTTGATCAAGTTGATTAATTACCACATCTGCACCTTGAACATGATCTGCTTTACCAATCCAAGTAATACCAATACAGCCAGCAGCTTTAGCATCATGCGCCATTTGCATATCACCCACAGAATCACCTATCATTAAAGTCGCCTCTGGTGCTACCCCCAAAGCCTGACAAGCTTCTAAAAACAGTATTGGATCTGGTTTACTAGGACCCTCATCAACACCCTTTTCTAGCTGTAAATAATTACTTAACTGATGAGTTCTTACAAATGTCCGTACCTCTTCAGTGGTTGCTGCTGACAGAATACCCAATTTTAATCCCGCTACTGACAAAGACTTTAATACCTCCAAACTCCCCACAAATAAAGGTGAAGGAGTTTTACTAACATACTGGTCAGCCTCATCTATGGCTTGACGGGCAATTTTTAAAGACTCAAACCATCCTCTCCCGGTTTCTGCAATATAGGCCGCTGCTGCAATTTCTGTTTCTCGACGACTCGCTACCGATATTAAACCCGCTGGATCTAAGAAATCACCGTTAATACCAAAAGCCATTAACAATGGTTCACCAATACCAGGAATTTGCGCGTCTATCATCCTCGCTGCTTTTTGTCCTAGTGTTCTTAAATATGATTCAGAATCTTCTAAAGTGCCGTTTTTATCAAATAAAATTGCTTCAATACGGGAAAACGCCGTGTTTTGACATTTAATAGTTACCAAAATATCTCACCCTAGTCATATTCAAGGTAAAAAAAAAGGGGGTGTCCCCTCTTGATCATACAACGATCTCAGTTATAATTACTTATAACTATAAATCTATTATTCTTCAGTCGCTGGGGGAATTTCTTCCTCAGCCACAGCTTCGACAACTGCAACTTCTTCATATCCGGCTTCCAAGGGTGCTGCTTCCGCAGGTGTGGTAATACCTTGCTGTTTAGCAAGCAGTTGTTCCCGATACTTAGCTGCCATTTCTTCAGCCTTGTCATAAACCAAATCACGGTTTTTGATCATGTCACCAGGTTCGGGTTCCAACTGTTTAGTAGACAGTGAAATCCGTCCTCTTTCTGCATCCAAGTCAATGATCATGACTTTAACTTCATCATTGACATTGAATACGCTATGGGGAGTGTCAATATGCTCCTGGGAAATCTCAGAAATATGTAGTAGTCCGCTTACACCACCAATATCAATGAAAGCACCATAAGGTTTGATACCGCGAACAGTACCAATGACTACTTCGCCAACTTCTAAACGGTTCATCTTGCGCTCAACTAGCGCCCGACGATGGGAGAGAACTAAGCGGTTACGCTCTTCATCTACTTCTAGGAATTTCAAAGGTAGTTCTTCCCCTACCAAATCTTCCTTGGGTTTGCGAGTGCTAATATGAGAACCGGGGATAAAGCCGCGCAGTCCTTCAATTCGCACTAATGCACCACCACGGTTGGTTGCGAAAACGCCAGAACGGACAGTAGCATCTTCTGCTTGTAACTGTCGTACCCGTTCCCAAGCACGCATATACTCAATCCGACGAATTGAAAGGGTGAGCTGACCATCTTCATTTTCATCGGTAAGGATGAAAAATTCCCGCGTTTCGTTTGATTGTAAGACTTCTTCCGGGGCATCTACCCGGTTAATAGACATTTCTTGTATGGGTATATATGCTGCGGTTTTCGCACCTATGTCAATCAGAGCGCCGCGCGGCTCTATACTGAAAACTGTACCCGCTACGACATCACCAGGGCTGAAGTGATAGTCGTATTTATCAAGTAGAGCAGCGAAATCTTCGAGAGTAAATCCAATTTCTGTAGCGGTTAAATTCTGATTGACCATGCTAATGTGTTCCTGGTTCTAGTCTCCGTAAAGGTTTTGTCATAAATTGAGTGTATAAGTGAGCAGTCGTAGAACCGTCTGCACTTACATTTCTGTCTTATCCTAGCTTAGAATAGCTAATCTTAACACATATCAACTTCCAGATATAGGATTATATCATATTTAGGGAAGAGGGAAAAGGCAAGAGGGAAAAGGCAAGAATAACCACTAACAACTAACCACTGACAACGGACAACGGACAACGGACAACGGACAAATAACTACTGATGAAAATATCCGTTGCTACTATGATCAGTAACAACGGATATTATTAGCATATATTCCCTTATAAATCGGGAATAACTAACTACTTATCTTTCTTCTCAAACCGAGGGGGTTCGCGGAAGGCGATCGCAAAAAAGAGAACACCGATGGCGAGGGTTAAAATCAAGATGTAAGCAACACTTTCCATATTTTTCAGATCCTGCCTGTTGAGCCAGTAATTTTAGTTGACTAAGCCAGGGAAAAAGCATGAAGTAGATATTTTCCACTTCATAGCTCATCCAAGTTTTAAGCTTCGTTACGGACACGAGTTGACTTGTCGCCCACTTTCTGGAACAGACCCCATTCAACTTGTTCTTCTTCAATTTCCACACCGGCAAATACATCACGGTAGATAGTCCGTGAACCGTGCCATAAGTGACCAAAGAAGAATAATAAAGCGAATACAGCATGACCGAAAGTAAACCAACCTCTGGGAGAAGTACGGAATACACCGTCAGAGTTCAAAGTTTCTCTGTCAAATTCAAAGATTTCTCCGCCTTGAGCTTTCCGGGCGTACTTCTTGACATCAGCGGGGTCTGTGAAGGTTTGACCATTCAAATTACCACCGTAGAAGCTGACAGTCACGCCAGTTTGTTCAAAGCTGTATTTAGATTCTGCCCGACGGAAGGGGATGTCAGCACGAACAACACCATCTTTATCGGTCAAAATTACGGGGAAAGTTTCAAAGAAGTTAGGTAAACGACGAACTGTTAATTCCCGGCCTTCGGCATCGGTGAACACAGCGTGACCTTGCCAAGATTGGGCAATACCATCACCCTTCACCATTGCGCCTGTACGGAATAGACCACCTTTAGCGGGGCTATTACCAACGTAATCGTAGAATGCCAATTTTTCAGGAATTTTCGCCCAAGCTTCGGTCAAAGTAGCGCCTTCTGCCACACTGGTTTGCACACGACGCTGAATTTCTTGACGGAAGTAGCCTTGATCCCACTGATAGCGGGTAGGTCCAAACAGTTCGATGGGGGTAGTAGCGTTACCGTACCACATAGTTCCAGCGACGACGAAAGCAGCGAAGAATACCGCCGCGATACTGCTAGAAAGTACGGTTTCAATATTACCCATCCGTAGGGCTTTGTAGAGCCTTTCGGGGGGTCTAACTGTGAGGTGGAATAAACCTGCAATAATACCAACTACACCCGCTGCAATGTGGTGAGCAACAACGCCACCGGGGTTAAAGGGGTTAAACCCAGCCGGACCCCATTCTGGCGCTACTGGCTGAATACTGCCAGTGAGTCCGTAAGCATCAGACACCCACATTCCAGGACCAAAGAGTCCAGTTTGGTGGAAAGCACCAAAACCAAAACAAAGTAAACCGGATAAGAACAGGTGAATACCAAACATTTTTGGCAAGTCTAGGGCAGGTTCACCTGTGCGAGGATCTCTAAAGAGTTCCAAATCCCAGAAAACCCAGTGCCACACAGCAGCCAAAAATAATAAACCAGAGAGAACGATGTGAGCCGCAGCAACGCCTTCAAATGACCAGAAACCGGGGTCTACTGCTGTGCCACCAGTTACACTCCAACCGCCCCAAGATTCGGTCACGCCTAAACGTGCCATGAAGGGAAGTACGAACATCCCTTGCCGCCACATGGGGTTAAGAACTGGATCACTGGGGTTATAAATGGCTAGTTCGTACAGTGCCATTGAACCTGCCCAACCAGCTACTAAAGCTGTGTGCATTAAGTGTACAGAAATCAGCCGACCTGGATCGTTCAGAACGACTGTATGTACTCGATACCAAGGTAGTCCCATTAACTACAAGCCTCCTGGATAGTTATGTTGACAAAGCAATTTTGTGACTAAGGTTCTAAAATGACGGAAATCGCCAATCATTAGGAATCTCTGAGTTTTTTATTGCTGATTTTGATTTTGGCAATGCTGACGGACTACCATAACTTGATTCTTTTGTCAAGAACTTGTTATGGGAATGTTTGAGCAATCCCTAAACAAAAATGAGAATATTTTAAAAAGTGTAACTATTGATGGCACGCTTTGCAAGCGTTTCCATCCTTGAGGTTACGGAGTTTGTGGTTTGAATGTCGCTATCAGTCGCCAGAAATGCTGATTATAACCTCATCTATCTGGAAAGCTGAAGTTTTTTAAGTCCACTATTCCAGGATAAAACTAAATTGGGGTTTTACCAGGCGATCGCTCTTTGAATAATTACCAGTTTTATTTTAGACTTAGTTTACGCAGGTAAATTCTAGCTATGGGGGAAAAATAGACGCAAGTGATCAACCACAATTATGAAACAGATCATCTCTGGTTGAAGTCAATAAATATCTAATAAAGCATACTTTAATAAGTATTAAAGGAAAATATAAGAAAATATAATTACTTACTATAGTTTGTCCGCTTCATGATCAAGATTTAGATATTAAGCATTAAGCATGACAGAAAAGTTATGGCAGTGCCGATGGTCTGAATTATAATCAGATGTGCAGCATGGGTAAATCAAAAATTGCCCAGAAATAGCATGATTACGGAACTTACACCATGAACACCAAAACCAAAATTGACTGTCCTGTTTGCGGGTATCAAGGAATTGATGGTCATATATGTCCTAGTTGTCATACGGATATTTCTCTAATTCGCTCCTTGGAGGAATTGCCCCAGCAACCAAAATCCTGGACAAGAGAAATCGCCATTTTAATGTTGGTGATAGGTGTTACTATCGGTGCTGGGGGTAGTTTTTTCTCCCTGCAAACAGCTTTGTATACTGCGACTACCCCCCATCGTGTTCCTAAAGTTACTAATAGTCCTACACCCATTCCACAGATAATTACTACTACTCGCAAGCAGCCGCCAATACTAGCCACTTATAATGTAAAATCAGGAGATACTCTCAGTGGTATTGCTGAAAGATTGTGTAATAAACCTACTGATTGGCAATTAATAGTTGCAGTTAACCCCGAATTACAAAAGCGGGAAAATAAATTAGACATAAATCAAGTGTTGAAAATTCCTAGTAGCTGCAAAGGCAAGACCCCATGAGTATAATTTACAGATTGAAGCAAGCTAGTCAGAAAGCTAAAAATTTTGCCCAAAATAAACAATTTGGCATCAATTTTTTGCTATATAAATTATTTTTCGTTTCTGAAAATATGGTAATCATGTCTAACTTGTGAAAATCTGCCATGGTTCAGATACCAGAATGGCTAAATAATTCTGGTATCTAGTTTTTTGACACCCCATTTTTTAGTTTCTAATACCTGTTAGATAATTCGTTGTTTATCAGCTTCATTAATTAGACTCATATTTTCTAGACAATAACTTAAAGTTTCAGATCCTTGACTACTTTAAGAATTTAGGGAGCTTTTCATTCTCGTCCCCCAACTAAGATAGTGTATCATTGTCTTTTTGCTGATAATGTACCATGGCTACAATTAACGACAACTACCTAAAACTCAAAGCTGGTTATCTGTTTCCTGAAATTGCGCGACGGGTCAATGCCTTTGCACAGGCTAACCCAGATGCTAAAATCATTCGGTTAGGGATTGGTGATGTCACTGAACCCCTACCAGAAGCCTGTCGCACAGCCATGATTAAAGCTGTAGAAGATATGGGCGATCGCTCATCTTTTAAAGGATATGGACCAGAACAAGGTTATAATTGGCTCAGGGAGAAAATCGCCACCCACGACTTTCAAGCCAGAGGAGCAGCCATAGAAGCGGATGAAATCTTTATTTCCGACGGTTCTAAATGCGATTCTGGCAACATTTTAGATATTTTTGGCAAAAATAACGTTATCGCCGTTACTGACCCAGTATACCCCGTTTACGTAGATACTAACGTCATGGCAGGTAATACGGGAGATGCGAACGAAAAAGGCGAATATGGTGGTTTAGTTTATTTACCCGTTACTGCTGAAAATAATTTTACGGCGGAAATTCCTAGCCAAAAAGTTGATTTAATTTATCTTTGCTTTCCTAATAATCCCACAGGTGCAACTGCTACGAAAGAACATTTGCAAGCATGGGTAAATTATGCCAAAGCTAACGGTTCAATTATCTTTTTTGATGCTGCTTATGAAGCATTTATTAAAGATCCTAGTTTACCTCATTCTATTTTTGAAATAGAAGGCGCTAGAGATTGTGCAATTGAATTTCGTTCTTTCTCTAAAAATGCCGGTTTTACTGGGACTCGTTGCGCTTTAACTGTTGTTCCCAAAACCCTCACCGCTAAAGCTGCTGATGGTTCTAATGTTGAACTTTGGAAACTTTGGAATCGTCGTCAGTCTACTAAATTTAATGGCGTTTCTTATATTATTCAAAGAGGTGCAGAAGCGGTTTATTCAGAAGCAGGACAAGCACAAATTAAAGCTTTAGTAAACTTCTATTTAGACAATGCTAAAATCATTCGTCAAGAACTCACAAACGCAGGTTTAAGTGTTTATGGTGGAGTCAATGCTCCTTATGTATGGGTGAAAACTCCCCATGGTTTATCTAGTTGGGAATTTTTTGATAAGTTATTAGAAACTGTGAATGTGGTGGGAACTCCCGGTTCTGGTTTCGGTGCTGCGGGTGAGGGTTATTTCCGTATTTCGGCCTTTAATAGTCGGGAAAATGTCGAAGAAGCTATGAAGCGAATTACCGCTAAGTTTACGGTGTAATTCAAGTTTAATTATTTGTGGTGGGTAATTCCCACCCTAATTTTGTTAAACTTAATTAATCAATAATAATAATAAATGCTATGAGTGTAGCTATTCCTGTTTTCAAAGCCGTAAGTCAGATACAATTAACACCTGGTAGTACAGTTAATATTCCAGATGTTAGCTGGGAAGAATTTGAGGCGATTTTACAAGAACTGGGAGAAAAAAGAGCTTCACGAATTGCCTATAATCAAGGTAATTTAGAAATTATGCTCCCTTTACCTGAGCATGAAATTTCCAAAGATCTAATTTCTGATATTGTTAAAATATTGTTGAAAGCTAAAGGGATTAAATATCAACCTTTTGGTTCAACAACTTTCAAAAAACAAGGTACAGCAGGAATTGAACCAGATGCTTGTTTTTATATTCAAAATTATCAACTGATTGGTTTGCGGAGGTTACAACCTGATCATCTATAGTCATTTAACTTAAGAATGAGACATTAAGATACACAATAATCACGGATGATTTCATCT
>NZ_KE384594.1:83473-93416 GCF_000426905.1 Dolichospermum circinale AWQC131C | reverse complement strand
TTTTTACAACCACGGTCAGGTTATTTCTTTTCTGACGCAGGGTACTTGTCGTATTCTGGCTTTCAAACTATAATATTTTCAAGGTTCGGTGCGCTGTTTGGCGTTGCCTCTCTTGGCTTGGCTCTCCAGCACTTATTCAATATATCTAATCTATTTGGGTTTGTCAACTACTTTTTCCATCTTTTTGGAAAAAATTTTTTATTGCCCTGAAACCTGCTCACAGTGCTGGTTTTAGTCCACAATGGGTTAGAAATTGTTGACTAAAGGAAGAGTAGATAGTGAATTTCCAGTCTGTAATAGCGATATTGCATGAGTTTTGGGGACAGCGTGGCTGTTTAATTGCCCAACCCTACGATATGGAGAAGGGTGCGGGGACTAAGAATCCCCATACGTTTTTAAGGGCTTTGGGACCTGAACCTTGGGCTGTTGCCTATGTTGAGCCTTGTCGTCGGCCTACAGATGGCCGTTATGGTGAAAATCCCAATCGCTTTCAGCATTATTATCAATATCAAGTGTTGATTAAGCCGTCACCGGATGATATCCAGGAGATTTATCTTGATTCTTTGCGGGCTTTGGGGATTTGTCCTGAAGATCACGATGTTCGCTTTGTGGAGGATAATTGGGAGGATGCGACGGTGGGCGCTTGGGGTACTGGTTGGGAAGTGTGGTTAGATGGGATGGAAATTACCCAATTTACATATTTCCAGCAATGTGGTGGCATTGATTGTCGTCCTGTGTCCATTGAGATTACTTATGGTTTGGAGCGGTTGGTGATGTACCTTCAGCAAGTGGAGGCTATTACTAAGATTCAATGGACTGATAATATTACTTATGGTGATGTTCATCTTCAGGGTGAGATTGAACAGTGTACTTATAATTTTGAAGCGTCCAATCCTGAAATGTTGCTGACGCTGTTTGGTTTATATGAGCAGGAAGCTACTCAATTAACAGAACGAGGATTGGTTTTACCTAGTTTAGACTATGTGATTAAGTGTTCTCACGCTTTTAATTTGCTGGATGCTAGGGGAGTAATTTCGGTGACGGAACGAACTCGTTACATTACTAGAATTCGGCATTTGGCAAGAAAGGTGGCTCATTTATATGTTGAACAAAGGGAAAAGTTGGGTTTTCCGTTGCTGAAAAGTACCGTAAGTTGATCAATAATGATCCGTATTGATCATAAAATTTTGTAATCCCCCCTGCACAGCTATGGTGTACACACAAGTCGGAAATAATTGCCTATTGGTTGCTATCATACCCCATCCCTAGTCTCTCCGCGCAAGCGAGGAGGGGAACTGGATAATAGATAGATCCTTTTTCGTAGCTGAAAACTATCTTTGGGTAAGGATGTGTATATACGGTGGCTGGATAGAGGGGGGATGAAAAAGTTAATGTTAAAACAGTGGTGTGTAAGATGGTAAATGTCAGTGCAGTTTTAGAACCAATTGCCGGTTGGTTTCGTTCTCTGGGTGTTCCTGAACCGATTGTACATTGGGGACATCCAGTAATGATGGGAATTGTGATTTTTGTGGTGGGAACTTTTGTGGGTGTGACAGGTTGGCGCGGTAAGTTGTTAGTAGATAAAGATACAGCAATTCAAAGCCGTGCGGCTCACCGTCAATTAGCTCCCTGGTTGTTTTTATTTTTAGCTGGTGGGTATATCGGCGGAGTTTTATCATTAGTGATGCAGCAAAAACCGCTGTTTGCAAGTCCTCATTTCTGGACTGGTTCGCTGGTGTTAATACTGTTGTTAATTAATGGTGTGATTTCTCTAAGTGGATTTTTTGGGGATAAAGCTGGGTTGCGTGTAGTTCATGCTTATTTGGGGACTATAGCACTAGGGGTTATGTTTGTTCATGCCGTTTTAGGGTTTAATTTGGGTATTTCTTTATAATTTTCTGATTGCCAAAGTTACCAAAGATGAATTATTTGTGTAAAAAGCAAATTAAATTTTAATCTCCTGGGTGCTTTGGCATTTATTGTGATTTATGATGCAAACGAGTGGAATAATTATCTGTCTTAGTTATATTTTGGGTTTGCTATTTACCGCAATTCCCTGGGGTGGTGTCTGGATTTTATTTCTGGGTGTGGTTGGGGCGGTGTTATTTCGCCGAATATATGTTAATTTAATAAAATTTGCTCTTAAAAAAGGTGCGACTGTTAGCAAAACAAATCCAGTTCCTAATAACTGGACAAATATTCCCCATCCTAGTGTGTGGTTAATAGCTGGTGTGGTGGGTTTGTTGGCTACTTTTTATTTTAATTTGCGATTACCTCAACCGGGAATAAAAGATATTAGTCGCTTTGTGGCTAGTGATAAAATTAATATTGAACAGTCAGTGATTGTGCGAGGGTTGGTGGATAGTAATCCTCGCTTAACTCGCAGTCAAAAAGGACAATTTTGGTTAGCAGCGACTCAGTTAGATGAGTTACAAAATAATCAAGTTTCTGGGGGGAATCCCAGGGAGGTAACTGGTAGGTTATACGTGACTGTACCGATACTTCAGTCTACTGGTTTATATCCTGGACAAGAAATTGCGGTGACAGGATTTTTGTATAAACCAACAGCAGCGTTAAATCCCGGTGGTTTTGATTTTCAGAAATATCTGCGACAGGAGGAGACTTTTGCGGGTTTAGCAGGAAGACAGATTAATATTCTCGATGATCAGCGTCCTTGGGGATGGTGGCAAGTTCGTGAGAAAATCGGGAGATCACAAGCTCGTCTATTAGGTGTTCCTGAAGGTCCTCTTGTCAGTTCCATGGTTTTAGGTGCTAAGGCTATTGATTTACCCTATGATATCCGTGATTTATTTGTGAGGACTGGTTTGGCTCATGCTTTGGCTGCTTCTGGTTTTCAAACTTCTTTAATTTTAGGTGTAATTTTACAACTAACTAAAGGTACAAATAAAGCGATCCAGATCGCTCTGGGTGGCTTGGGACTAACTAGTTTTTTGTTTTTAGCCGGTTTTGAACCTGCGGTATTAAGAGCCGTCATTATGGGCTTTGCAGCTTTACTAGGTTTGGCTTTAGAAAAAGGTGTGAAACAGTTGGGATCTTTGTTAATAGCCGCAACATTATTATTAATATTTAATCCTTTGTGGATTTGGAATTTAGGTTTTCAATTGAGTTTTTTAGCTACTTTAGGATTAATTGTTACCGCACCAGCAATAGATAAACGTTTAGATTGGCTACCACCAACAATTAGTTCTTTAATTTCTGCACCTTTAGCAGCAACAATTTGGACTTTACCCCGATTGCTAGAATTTGCTTGTGTAATTATAGTTTATAGTGTGCCTCTTAATATTCTGACGACACCATTTATTTCTATCATTAGTCTTGGAGGAATGATTAGCGGTTTGGTAAGTTTAATTTCACCAGATTTAGGAGGTATTTTAGCGGGTTTTTTATATTATCCTACCCATTGGTTAATTCAACTGGTGGAATTTTTTGATCATTTACCGGGAAGTCAGATACCTGTTGGTAGTATATCAATTTGGCAAATGTTGACTATCTATCTTTTAATTATTTTACCTTTGTTAGTAACATGGTGGCAGAAACGCTGGTGGTTTGCAGGTTTTATTGTGGTCGGTTTGGTGCTTTTTCCCCTTTGGTATTCTCATGATAATTTGCTAAGAATTACTTTATTAGAAACCAGGACTGAACCTGTTTTAGTAATTCAAGATCGAGGAAATATTGCGATAGTTAATGGAGGAAATGAAGGTACGGGGAGATTTACAATTCTGCCATTTTTAAGACAGCAAGGGATAAATCAAGTTAATTTGGCTGTAGCTAGTAAGTTTTCTGGTCATAGTTATGATCCTTGGTTGGAAATTATGCAAGATATACCAATTAAAAATTTCTATGAATATACTCCAAATTTAGAAGACAATATCGCAACTCAATTACTACAGCAACAACTCCAGAAAAAACAAGGAATCTATCAAAGTTTAGTAGTTGGTCAACCGATAAATAATTCGACGATTATCGCACAATTAATTAATGAGCAGATACCAATTTTAAAATTACAAATTTTTAATCAAAACTGGTTATTGGTCGGTAATATTAAATCCCAACAAATTCAAGAATTAGTTAAAAGTGGAGATTTGTCTTCTCCCCAAGTTTTATGGTGTCCATCAGAATCTTTACAAGATCTAATTTTAGCACTTAAACCCCAAATAGCTATCACTCCTGCTAATAGTCTAGATAGTAAAACATTATCTTCTTTAAGTAAAGGACAAACGAAGCTCTTTTTTACTGGTAAAGATGGTGCAGTTCAATGGACACCAAATGGGGATTTTCAATCTTTTATTCAAACAACAGAAAATAAATCTTCTGTTTTGTAATATGCGGTTTTTTCGTGCCAAAATACAAAGGAGCAAAGACGCAAAGGAAGAAAGGGATAAAACCTATTGTCAACAGTTGAAAGTCAAATATCATCAAGACTTTCAACTTTCGGGATTTAAGCATCTTGAGGATTAAGACGACTCATTTCCCATGTGGTGTATGTACCTATAGGACTCCACAGTAAATAAGGTAATAATAGTAATGCTGACCAGGTTGATACTGGTAAAACTGCTAATGTAATTAACAAACAAATCAGCAGTCCTGTACCACCGATAATTGTCCCAACTATGAGACTGCGAAAATGTAACATTACAGGGGTGTAAGCTATGGTAAATATTTCTAGAAGTAGGTATAAACCCATCATTAAGCGTGTTGTATAGGTATTTGGGCTGTGTTCCCAAATGATGTAAGCTGACCAAGCGCCACAAGTAAATATTACTGTCCAAATCAGGGGAATTACTGATTCAAATGTTAACCATCGAGGTCTTTGTAGTTGTCGAAACCATTGACTCTGGTTGGGTGTCATCCAGTTACCAGCAAAACCTACTAAGAATGCTATAATGCCAATTATCATCCAAGATTTAATCATAACTGCCTTGGTGCTGACTTTTACAATAAGTAGTTTATCACTTATTCCTCGACACGATAACCTAGTTCGGCTAACCGCACCCGTGAATGTCGCCATTTAGGTTGTACTTTGACAAATAATTCTAGATAAACTTTCCCCGCAATTAGCTTTTGAATTTGTTCTCTAGCTGCACTACCAACAGATTTTAGCATTGTTCCCCCTTTACCAATGAGAATACCTTTTTGCGAATCTCTCTCAACATGAATAGTGGCAAGAACGCGGGTAATTTTCGGGGTTTCTTCGACTAAATCAATGGCTATGGCTACGGAATGGGGAACTTCTTGACGAGTTAGTAATAATATCTGTTCTCTAATCAATTCACCCATAATAAACCGTTCTGGCTGGTCTGTAACTAAATCCGGGGGATAATAAAATGGTCCTGGTTCGAGGTGACTAATTAATAAATCTTGTAGTTGTAATAATTCCGCACCAGTTTTAGCGGAAAATTTCGCAGTTTCCCATTGATAAGTATTGGCTAATTGAATATAACTCTCATTTATTTTTTGAGCATCTTCCGGTTGTTGATCAATTTTATTAATTCCTAAAATTACGGGTGTTTGACTATGAGTTAATAATTCTGCAACATAGCGATCGCCTGCGCCACAGGCAACCGTACCATCAACTACAAATAATACAACATCTACTGATTCAATGGCAATTTTCGCATTTTTTACCAGCACTTCCCCTAATTGATGATGTGGTTTATGAATACCAGGTGTATCTACGAAGATCAACTGGGCGGTTTCTGTAGTTAAAATACCTCTTAAACGATTGCGAGTAGTTTGGGCTGTGGGGGAAGTAATGGCTATTTTTTGTCCAACTAATTCATTCATTAACGTGGATTTACCGACATTAGGACGACCGATAATACCGATAAAACCCGATTTAAATCCAGCAGGTGCTTGGGGAATGATCACACTACCGAAATCAGTAATAATATTATTATCAATATGAGACGCTTGTGATTCTACTTGCATTGTTTACAGTTATGATCAATAGATGATTTTGATGGAAATTCTCTTGAAGAATAGAGATATATCAATTATTGCATATTTATGGAAATAACAAGAAAGGATAAATCAAAATTTGGCCTTGCTGATTAAATATATGAATATGTCTCACCGAAGGGTGCAAAGATGCAAGTAATCAGGTTGTTGTTAAACTTTAATTGTGAAATTAACATTTTGTGCTATTATCTAATAGTTTTGAGAAAAAATAGGACTAAAGTTCTGACTACAAGTTAGAAAATTATAGCAGTTAGCTGAGTCATAAAAAAATAATACTTATTTATTAATTAGCAAACTAGTAAAATCGAAAACAATGAAAACTATTCCTACGGAAATACCAGAGATTATCTTGATTGAAACGCCAATCTTCCAAGACTCACGGGGCTTTTTTTTGGAATCCTATAACGAAAAAATATTCACAGAAAAACTGGGAATTACAGCCAAATTTGTTCAAGATAATCACTCAAAATCGGAAGAAAGCGTGTTGCGAGGATTACATTATCAAATTATCCAACCCCAAGGTAAATTAGTTCGCGTTATTGCTGGTAAAATCTTTGATGTGGCTGTGGATATTAGAAAAAAATCTCCCACATTTGGACAATGGGTAGGTTACGAACTCAGTGCTGAAGATAAACGCCAAATGTGGATACCACCAGGTTTTGCTCATGGCTTTCTCGTACTTTCAGAAATGGCAGAAGTGATATACAAAACTACAGATTATTATGCACCGGGAAGCGATCGCGCTATAATTTGGAATGATGCAGATTTAGCTATAAATTGGCCTCTGACGACACCACCGATTTTATCAGCTAAAGATAGTAATGCTCCAACTTTTAAAGAAGCGGAAGTTTATGAATAAATCAATATTATTAATAGGTAGTAACGGACAAGTTGGAACAGAACTAAAAAATACCCTTTCATCTAACTATAAAGTTATTGCTTATGCACGTCCCGAAATAGACTTAAATCAACCTGAAAATCTCCGTCAAATTATCAAAGAAACCCACCCGGAAATAATTATCAACGCTGCTGCTTATACAGCAGTAGACAAAGCCGAAAGCGAACCAGAAATAGCTAATACTGTCAATGCTATAGCCACGCAAATTATCGCCGAAGAAAGCCAAAAACTAGGAAGTTTCTTAATTCATCTTTCCACAGATTACGTATTTAGTGGTAATCACAATTATCCCTATCAAGAAACTGATATTCCTAATCCATTAAGTGTCTATGGAAAGACAAAATTAGCGGGAGAAATAGCAATTCAAAAAACTTGTCCCCATCATCATATAATTATCCGTACAGCTTGGGTTTATGGGACTTATGGAAAAAGCAATTTTGTGAAAACGATGTTACGACTTGGTAAAGAAAAACCGGAAATTAGGGTAGTTACAGATCAAATTGGAAGTCCTACTTGGTCTCAAGATATAGCTTTGACAATATCCCAAATTATCCCCCAATTAACAGCAGAAATTACTGGAATTTATCACTATACAAATAGTGGTGTTGCGAGTTGGTATGACTTTGCTATAGCAATTTTTGAAGAATCTGAAAAACTAGGCTTCCCTGTGAAAATTGAAAAGATCATTCCTATTACCACTCCCGAATATCCCACACCAGCAAAACGTCCCGCTTACTCCATTTTAGCTTGTGATAAGATATCTAGAATCTTGGGAACTTATCCTCTCCATTGGCGACAAAGACTAAGATTAATGTTAAAAGAATTACAAGGAAAATCTTTATGAAAGGATTAATTTTATCCGGTGGAAAAGGCACAAGATTACGCCCCTTAACTTATACCGGAGCAAAACAACTTGTCCCCGTTGCTAATAAACCAATTTTATGGTACGGAATTGAAGAAATGGCTGGGGCGGGAATTAGGGATATTGGTATTATTATCAGTCCAGAAACAGGAGAAGAAGTCAAAAATAAAACGGGAAATGGCGACAAATTTGGTGTGAATATCACCTATATTTTACAAGAACAACCGGCAGGATTAGCCCATGCTGTCCAGGTGGCGCGGCCTTTTTTAAAGGATTCGCCATTTGTGATGTATTTGGGAGATAACTTAATTCAACAAGGGGACTTAAGTTCATTTTTGGATAAATTTAGCCAACAAGAACCAGATGCTTTAATTCTGTTGCGTAAAGTCCCAAATCCTAGTGCCTTTGGTGTAGCGAAGGTAGATGAAAAAGGTAAGGTATTACAATTAATTGAAAAGCCAAAAGTTCCCCCGTCAAATTTAGCATTGGTAGGAGTTTATTTCTTTTTGGCGACTATCCATGATGCAATTTCTCAAATTAAACCTTCAGCGAGAGGAGAGTTAGAAATTACGGATGCTATTCAATGTTTAATAGATCAAAAAAAAGAAGTTTTAGCTTATAATCTTGATGGTTGGTGGTTAGATACAGGGAAAAAAGATGATTTATTAGAAGCTAACAGGCTGATTCTTGATACCTATTTAACAAAATCAATTTTAGGCGACATTGATAGTAAAACTCAGATTATTGGTAGGGTAGAAATTGGTGCTAAATCTAAAATTATCAACTGTACAATTCGCGGTCCTGTGGTAATTGGTAATAATTGTTATTTAGAGAACTGTTTTATTGGTCCTTATAGTAGCATTGCGGATAATTCAACCCTGATAGAAACGGATTTAGAACATAGTGTAGTTTTAGAAGGTGCTAAAATTACGGGTATTCAGCAGCGGATTATTGATAGTTTAATTGGACAACGCGCCCAATTAAGTATCGCCCCTCGTCGTCCTAAAGCATTACGTTTTTTAATTGGTGATGATTCGCAAATTGAATTGACTTAAAGAAAATAGGTATCATTCTAGACACTGTATTAATATTCCATAAAAAGGCCGGTTTTAGCAATACTATAAATACCTTGCTACAACTGGCTTTTATATCAATATTTTCTGTCATGATTATTTCTTTTTATCTTTAGGACTTACGCACAAGTTACTAAAGACGAACCACGCCAGATCACAGAGGAATGAGAGTTTGAGATCGAGTAAATATCTACCATTCATCAAAGTCAACCTTTTCACAAGCACAAATTAAACTACTATTATCCGTGCATCATCTCTAGATTTAGCTTTGACTGTAATTTCTACATCAATTCCCAAAGTATTGAGAAATCTAAACATTCTTTCTAGAGAAAACCCTGCAAGTCTTCCTCTCATTAAAGCAGAAACTTTTGGTTGATCAATTCCTAATAATTCAGCCGCTTCTGCTTGTGTAATATGACGTGCAATGATAGCATTACTGATTTTTCGTGCTAGTTCTGCTTTTACTAGCATTTCATCTGGGTTGGGTAGACCTAAATCAGCAAATACGTTACCGCTACTGGTTTTTACTTCAATCTTTTCTGTCATGATTATTTCCTTTTCTCTTACTGATAAACTTGCTTATAATGCTGTTTTGCTCTTTCAAGTCTTGCTTCAATTAAATCAATATCTTGCTTCGGTGTAGCAATACCATGTTTTGATTTTTTCTGGAAAACATGAAGCACATAAACTGCTTTTGGTAGTTTCACAGTATAAATAGCTCGATAGGTGTCTCCATCAAAATCTTCTACAACCTCTAATACAGTCGCTCCTTTAAATCCCTTCAAAGGTTTGGTATGAGGATGTTTATCACCAACTTGAGCTAAATACAGAGCATATCCTATTTCCCCTTTTACCTCTTCAGGAAACTCTTTTAGGTCTTCTAGGGAACTTCCTACCCATTCGAGGGGTTTTATCTGTTCTGTTTCCAATTGCTTTACTTGCACCCTTTATATGCTAAATCTAGCATATTTTATCAAGACTGTAGTAACAAGTCTTTTATTTATACATTTTTGTGGCTTTGCGTGAGCAATTGACAAAAAAGTAGTAGTATTATGGTTAACTACAAAAAATCCTCACAAGTACCACCAAGTGAGGACATTAACCAAAATTATTCAAATCGAAATGAACTCC
>NZ_KE384594.1:52982-83443 GCF_000426905.1 Dolichospermum circinale AWQC131C | reverse complement strand
CCTCCCCGCAAGCGAGGAGGGGGCTTAAGATGTACCTCATAAGAGCGGAAACCCCTGTAAGTTATCCAACAAGGGAGTTTATTTGTTTCCAGGTATGAAATAGCCTACAGCCACACCTGTAGTAAGAGTTGCCATACTTTCAAAAGTTTTACGACTATCATTGTTTGTAAAAGCTAATGCTAGTAGTCCCAATAAAGCTAAGGTAGCTATAAAGATAATTCCTGACGAATAGCCGACTCACCCTGACTTAAAGAATCAGGTGATAATTGTAAATTAATCGAACTCGCAAATTTACTCATATAGAACAATATTTGTTATTCATTACTTCATTATACTGAAAAACCTGTTTACATATCTCATCTTAATAGGACTAAATAAACATATCTTCCTCTACTTGACTATTTTCATCCTTGTAATTACAATGTAAACACCACTCTATCCCCAAACACCAAAAATGGGTACAGCTATCAAAACCAGAATAGTCAAAATCGGCAACTCCCAAGGGTTACGCATCCCCAAAACCCTATTAGAACAAAGTGGAATTAACTTAGAAGTAGAAATAGAAGTTCAAGGAAATCATCTGATTATTCGCCCAGTTGAACAAGTAAGAAAAGGTTGGGAACAAGCATTTATAGAAATGGCAAAAAACCGCGATGATGTTTTATTAGATGACATCAACACAACAGAATGGGATGAAAATGAATGGCAATGGTAGTTAATAGATTTGATGTTTTCCTAGTTAATCTTGACCCTACCATTGGCAGTGAAATTAAAAAAACACGCCCTTGTTTAATAATCTCACCCAACGAAATCAACCATCATATTTCTACCGTAATAGTTGCACCAATGACAACAAAAGGGCAACCATACCCCACCAGAGTAACCTGTCAATTTCAAGGAAAAGAAGGACAAATTGTACTAGACCAAATTCGCACAATAGATAAAATCCGATTAGTCAAACTTCTCGGTCAAATTACCACAGAAGAACAAAAAGCAGTTTTGGATATCTTAGCGGAAATATTTGCAGAATAAATAACCTTCTTAATCTTCTTCTTCCTTCGTATGCTTCGCTCCTTCGTAGTTTATTTTTATTTCTCATAAAATCAAGACGCAGAAAACGCCTTTCGCGCCTTTTGCGTCTCTGCGTGAAATGTTTTTAAAACCCAAAAATTAAAAATCCAAAATTATTTTTTTGAATTTTTAATTGTTTAAGTTCCCACAGCGCCGGAGTAAATCAAACCTCGCTGTATATCTAAAGTTAAAATCGCACCGTCTTTAATTACCTGTGTTGCTTCCTTCACACCCAGAATTACTGGTACACCTAAGCGTAAACCGATAACTGCGGCGTGACTAGTGAGACTATCTTCCTCAGTAATAATCCCCCCAGCTTTGCGAATTGCTTCTACAAAATCCACACCTGTGCGGGATGCTACTAGAATATCACCGGAATTAAAATTACTGGCATCCATAGCATTATGAACTACCTTAGCGCGTCCAGTAATTGAACCTTGTCCCAGTCCAACTCCCTGGCCGAGTATAGCAGTCACCACTTCCACCTTAATCAAGTCTGTTGACCCAGAAACCCCCTGAAGTGTACCAGCAGTCATGACTACTAAATCACCTTCCGTTAAGAGGTTTTTTTCCTGGGCTACATTGATAGCTGCTTGGAACGTCTGACCTGTGGAAGGTAATTCTAACACTAGAAGCGGTCTTACGCCCCAGACCATCTGTAACTGTCGCGCTACGTTAACATGGGGTGTAATTGCTAAAATTGGTGTTTTCGGGCGGAATTTAGAAACGTTGCGGGCTGTAGCTCCAGTTTGTGTTAAAGTCATAATCGCTGCTGCGCCCAAATTTTCTGCAATTTGACCAACTGCTTGACTAATAGCATTGGGAATAGAGGGTTTATTATCTCGTGACTGACGGGAGTTGGGGTTTTGTGCGTACTCCTGTTCCATGCGTTCTGCTATCCTGGCCATGGTCGCTACAGCTTCCACAGGGAAACTACCGACGGCGGTTTCGTTGGAAAGCATTACAGCGTCTGTACCGTCTAAAATCGCGTTGGCAACATCGGATACTTCTGCGCGGGTAGGACGGGGGTTACTGACCATGCTATCTAGCATTTGGGTAGCGGTAATGATGGGAATACCCAAGCGGTTAGCCGTAGCAATTAGCCGTTTTTGTAGTACGGGTACATCTTCTGCTGGTAATTCTACCCCTAAATCACCTCTAGCGACCATGACACCGTCACACAAAGATAAAACTGCTTCCATTTGTTCAATGGCTTCGTGTTTTTCGATTTTAGCAACTACAGGGACACTTTTACCGGTGCTGGAAATTAGTTCTTTAATTTCAATGATATCCTGGGGATTACGGACAAAGGAAAGTGCTACCCAATCAACACCTTGATCTAGACCAAACATGAGATCCTCCCGGTCTTTGTCGGTCATGGCTTTAATAGATAAGTAAACTCCCGGAAAATTAACACCTTTGTTGTTAGAAAGTTTACCTGGAACTGTGACACGACAGTGTAAATCACCTTTTTCGCGGTTGATGTCCTCTACCACCATTTCGACTTTACCATCATCGAGGAGGATTTTTGCACCTGTGGGAACTTCCTCTGCTAAGTAATCGTAAGTGACACAACTTATTTCTTGAGTTCCTTCTATGGGGCGATTTGTCAAGGTGAAGCGATCGCCCTTGGCTAAGATTATAGAACCATTTTCAAACCGCCCCAAACGGATTTTGGGACCTTGTAAATCTTGGAGAATTGCTACTGGTCTATTTAATTCAAAAGCAGTTTGCCGAATTAACCGAATACTACGCTGATGATCAGCATGAGTTCCGTGGGAGAAGTTGAGTCTAAGGGTTGTAGCACCCGCTTCAATAATTGCTTTCAGCATTTCTGGGCTACTGGTAGCAGGTCCAATAGTAGCAACAATTTTAGTTCGGCGCTGAGAATCTCTTAATTGCGTCATGGGCTGGGTTGAAGATTTTTGGAGTCTACCGGGGAATTTATCGTCATCTTTGCTGATACCATTTGAGATCTAAGATTTTGGATGATGAAAAACTGACAGTATCAGCAATTCATTTTTCCATTGATCACCATCATTTTGCAAATTGGTATGAATGAAATGAACTATCTTTTTTATTAACTGCTAAATCAATGTTACAGTCCGTTAGGTCGGTAATTATGGTATAAATTTGATATCGTACATTGGCAACAGTCCTCTGAGAAAGTTTTTTATCTCAAAGCACTGGTTTAGCCAAGAATCATAGCCTCATTTATTGACCCTTTAACAGAACTGTAAATCAATCTTGCTTTACATAACTTTACTCTTAACTAAGATTAATAGTATGATCCGTAAAGATTGATTATTAATTAAAGGAGTTAATAATGCTCACGTCGGAGGCACAAAAGCCACTGACAATTCCCCCCAAAGAACTTTTATCACCTCCTGGTGATTTTAACCCCACGCTACTGATGTTTCTAGTCGTAGTGATGATGTTGGTTCTATCTAATTTTGGGTATTGGTTGTGGGAGTGGCCTCATTGGTTGTGTTTTAGTATCAATACACTAGCACTCCATTGTTCAGGAACAATCATTCATGATGCTTGTCACCAGTCAGCCCATCGGAATCGAATTGTTAATGCTATCTTAGGCCATTGTAGTGCCTTAATTCTCGCCTTTGCTTTTCCAGTATTTACACGAGTACATTTGCAGCATCATGGTAATGTTAACCACCCTAATGATGACCCAGATCATTATGTTTCGACAGGTGGACCCCTGTGGTTAATTGCGGTGAGATTTTTGTACCATGAGGTATTTTTCTTCCAAAGACGATTATGGCGTAATTATGAACTACTAGAATGGTTTATTAGTCGCTTAATCATCATTACTATTGTTTATATTTCTGTCCAATATCATTTTTTGGGCTATATTCTTAACTTTTGGTTTATTCCGGCTTTTTTAGTGGGAATAACCTTGGGGTTATTTTTTGATTATTTACCCCACCGTCCCTTTGTAGAAAGAAATCGCTGGAAAAATGCCCGGGTTTATCCTGGTAAAGTTCTCAATATCCTGATTTTAGGGCAGAATTACCATTTAATTCATCATCTGTGGCCTTCGATTCCTTGGTATAATTATCAACCGGCTTATTATTTAATGAAGCCGTTATTGGATGAAAAAGGCAGTCCCCAAACTTCCGGGTTATTGCAGAAAAAGGACTTTTTTGAATTTGTCTATGATATTTTCATAGGTATTCACTTTCATCACTGATTTAGGGCAGTTTATAGCAGAATTATGTAAGCTGTTATGCTTCCTGGGGAAGACTAAGTTACGCTTTATTTGCTAACGAAGCGTAAAAATAGTTTCCCCAGCAATGCTAAAATCCCCGACAGAAAGGCGATAGTATTGTAAAAAAATCACAAAAACCCCAGAAGTTGGTGCTTCTGAGGTGTAAAGAGTTTTAGGCACGATTGAGGATAATACTTATCTGGTGATCAATTTGGAGTAGGAAATCTTGATAATGATCACAAGATAGCTTTATCAATATCTCAAACTAAGAACCTAAAAGCCCACAGGTCAACTACTTAAATACTCTAGCAGAGCTATTTCTATTTCAGTAGCCAAATTGGCGTTTTTTTGAGTTTGATTTAGATATCTACCTCTCGGCGGATATTCACTAATTCATAAAGCTTATTTTCAAACTTTTGGGTACAAGCTGACCAATCAAATTCCAGAATGGAAGGACGAGCTTGTGCGGTTAATTGATTTTTGAGGTCAGGATTTTCGAGAATTATAATTACTTTTTGGGCAAAATCTCTAGGGTCATTGGGTGCTGCTAGAAAACCATTAACCCCAGAAATAACCTGTTCAGCAGTTGAAGGGGCGACAACAGCCACTACAGGCGTTCCAGAAGCTAAAGCTTCGTTAGTTGTAGTGCAGAAATTTTCGGTGATAGAAGGGTTAACAAATATATCTGCTTTTGCAAACCAACCTAAAAGTTCCTTACCATGAGATTCACCCCAAATAGTAACACCATGGGGGAAATTTTGAGCGCGACGACGAATTTCTGCATCCAAAGGACCGCTACCAACAATTACTAGATGAACATCAGGAATTTTAGCAGCAATGAGAGGATAAATATCTAAAAGTTGATTAACATTTTTTTCTGGAGTAATACGCCCTACAAATAAGATAGTTGGACGTTGATCATCAGGAATTGGATCATAACAAATATTGCGGGGATGAAATTTTTGGCAATCAATTCCTTGATAGGGAAGATATTCGGCACGTTGAGCTTTTAATTTTTGGTATTTAGCCAGTTGTTCACGGGAAGAAAATAAACTTAAATCATAAGTTTCACTAAATTGTTTAACTAAAATTGGCAGAAAAGGACGCACTAAATTAAAGACTGTATTACCGAAATAATATTGAATATAGGCAATGATATCTGTGTGGAAAACTGAAACAATAGGTGTGTTTGTTTTTCTGGCATATTCTACTCCCACAGAACGGCCATAACCTTGTAAAAAACCAGAATATAAACCTCTCATTTGTGGGGCTTCTTCGACAACAATAATGTCAGGCTGGAAGTGAGTGAGTAATTTTGTATCACTCCAATGACGATGACTTAATGGTTGGGGTAAAGATTTATAAAAAATCAGTGGTTCTGTGGGAAATGAATAAGCAGAAAAATTAATAAATGTTTCTAGTTCTTCAATTCCTGACATGGGACGTTTACCAACTTGTGGAGGGTATTGATCATTAATTTCTGGGTGAATTAAAAAAACTTCATGCCCTTGTTTTAATAACCAGTGAACTCGCTGGTGTACAGCAACAGAAACTCCTGTTAAAAATGGAGCGTATAATCCTGTAAATAAGGCGATACGAAGGGGTTTCTTGTTCATGATCATGAGGTAATTTTTCCTGATAAATATATTACTGATGCTTTCCAATAATTATTGGATTGAGGGATTTTAGATATTGAAGGGAAAATAAAAAATCTAAAATTTTACCCATTCTCTAGAGAGAGGCTTTTGGATCAATTGGTTGATCTAACCATTGGTAAGGACGGTATTCAATTAACCGAATATTTTCACGTCCTTGAATTCGATAAGTAATTCCCCGCCAAGTAATACTTGATGTCCACAAAGAAGATATTATTATTAAACCATAAATCCACTGTGTGAAAGGGATAGCTATTAACATTTTGAGGATAATTAAAGGCGATAATTTGGGTATTTTTTTACCTTGGTTATGCAGGATATGATGTATTGATACTTCCATCAATAGCATGAGTAAAACTAAACCAATGGTATAGGAAATGTAAGAGGAAAATAATAAAAATCCAGCGTACCATTGAGACTGAAGCAAGAGATAGAAAATGATGATAATGACTAGATTGGGTACGAGAATACTAGAATATGCTTCACTAATTATGGCTAACCAACCAGGGTGATAAAGTTTAGAACTAATTATTAATCTTTTTAATGATTCTAGTAAGTTACTTAAACTACTTTCTTCCTGATTGAGCATCAATAAAGAAGGAATAAATTTGATTTGTAACTTTTGTTGTTTGATAAGTTTATGCAGAAGCATATCATCTGTTAAAACTTCTCCCCACTTATCCAAAAGTTTGATGCGGTTTAAGACTTCTGTTTTGATAGCTAAAGTTCCACCCCAAGGAATTTGAAAGAGAAACATTTGCACAACTGTAGAAACATTACCGGAGTAGCGAACTAATGAACCCCAATAATTACCAGTGGGAACATACCAACGGTTTCCTGTTGTTAGACCAACTTTTTCATCAAGAAGAGGAGTAACTAATTCTCGTAACCAATTAGGATGAACTACAGTATCAGCATCAATAAAAGCGATAACTGGATAAGCATTATCTAAGTCAGAAACAGCTTGTATTAGAGAACTACATTTAAGACTACAATTATAACTAACTGCTCTTAATATATTAATTTGAACATTAGTTGCACCCAGTTGATTGATTGTTTCACTGGCAATTTTAAAAGCTGGATCTTCCTGACTATCAATGATCAATTTTAGATCATATTGTGGGTAATTTTGTTGTAAGAGCGATCGCAAACAATTATGTAAAAATGGATCAGCACCTCGTAAACAAAGAATTACTGCCGTTTTTGGTAATTTTTCATCTGGTAATGACTGTGGTTTATATGAACGTAAATACCATAAAAATATTAACGTTAAACAACTCTGAATTAGCAACCAACCCAACAAAGACTTAGATAGAAATATCATTAAATCTGGCATTATCTCTATAGTCTCAGATATAACTTAGAAGTCAGGAAAAAGAGTTAGCATCTATACCTAACTCCTGATTGTAAATTATAAATCAATACAGTTCAGTTAAGAATAGAATTTTAGACTTAACTAAACCGTATTAAATTCCAAATTAAGGATCAAGAGAATACTTCAAAAAGATATTAATTGTAGTATTCTTATCAACTTTAAAACTGGCATTTCTGAACTTAGGTGTGCCAGTGCTGATAGAAACAATGGGATTTCTAGAAATACCAAAACCCTCTTCAGGAATGCCAAAAAAGTCTTTATTGAGTTGGCGATCGCCATTTTGATCATCAACTACAGCCACAGCATAATTACCAGGTTTTAACCCAGAAAATACCTGTTTAATAGAATTTCCAGTAATTTTAGTACAACCACTTTTAACTTCACTTTTAGCATTATTTGGAAATCCTTTTTCAGAGTTATAAACTCTCATGCAAATTTCCCCAGTTTGATTACGAATACCATTAACAACTACAGTTAATGATGTTGTTGATTCAGCCTGAGCTATTTCGTTGAAGCTAATAGTTAGCAAAGTGGCAATGAACAGGTTTACAATTTTAAACATTAGTCAAAACTTCCTAATTGTGAAAATTTTTCAAGGGTAAATTTTATCTATTTCATCAGTTTTTGAATGTCAGTTTTTTGCAACCATTCACGAGTACGACCCATTCCTTCTGCTAAATCAACTTTAGCTTGATAATTCAAAATATTTTGTGCTTTTGCAATAGAATAGGCATAAGGACGACTCATAAAATCAACTGATTCCGGGAGAATATCAGCTTTTTTACGAAATAGTTTTTGTCCCTGAAGACGCACACGCAAAAATAACTTCATTTCCTCCTTAGGTAAAGACATTGGCGCTGGTAAACCTTCCAGTGAAGCGAGATGAATAAAATAATCTTTCCAGGAAGTTTCTTGACCGTCAGTAATGTTAAAAATTTCCCCATAGGCTGATTTTTCTATGGCTAAAAAGATAGCATCAATTAAGTTATCTACATATAGATGATTCATCACACCTTTACCATCATTAGCATAGGCAAATAATTTTTGTCGCATCATCTGAATTGGCCGGACAATCCAAGGAATACTTCCAGGTCCATAGACATCACCAGCCCGAATTACAATTACTCCAAATTCAGGGGCATTGTTCAGTTTTAAAACTTCGATTTCAGCTTCAATTTTTGTCTGACAATAAGGATTATTTTCACCGGAAAGTACACCTAATTCTGTAACTTTCTCAGGGTAATCAAACCCATATACTAAAGTGCTAGAAAGATGGACAAATGTTTTTACACCTGCTTGTTTAGCAGCCTTGGCGATATTAATAGTACCATTAACATTTATTTCTCGAAAATGCTTAATGTCTCCAGCTTCTTCGGCAATTTGAGCAGTATGTAAAACTATATCTATTCCTTGACAAGCTTTTGAGCAAATTCCAGGATCAGTGATATTACCAACTAGAACTTCAATACCTAAATTTTGCGCTGTTTGATCTTTAATTTGGGAACTTTGTATAGCTCTAACTTTCATGCCTTGAGCTATGGCTAATTCGGCTGCACGTAAACCAATAAATTCGTCAATTCCGGTAATCAGCAGAGTTTTGTTTTGCAAGTTCATGTTCAAAGATAGATAAGTATTTTGTAGTAGTGTAACGCTAACGATACGGTTGAGAAAGTAATACAATCTCATGGTCTAAGTGACAAAGCTATTTTTCTAATTACAGGAAATTGCAATTAAGAACTGTTGCACTGACAGGAAAATTTTACTGTTGCTAATAACATTAAATTTCTATCTTTGTTTAGTTCTAATTTAGAGAATATTGAGTAAAATTTGCTGAATTTACAGAACAATAAATCCCTAAAAACTATCAGCCGGATCAGCAGAACGGAGTTTATTAATAGCTAATGCTCCAGAGGTGATACAAATTAAGACTGTAGATACTAAGACAAGTAAGGCATTATTACTTGTCATCATGATAGGTAATTTAGTTGCTTTCATGGCAAAATCATATAAACCAATGGAAACAATAAAGCCAGGAATATAACCTAACAATGCTAAGATTAATGCTTGTTGAAAAACAACATTTAATAAATATCCATTAGCATAACCAATAGCTTTTAGAGTTGCATAGGCAATAAATTGAGTGGCAATGTTGCTATACAAAATTTGGTAAACAATTACCACACCAACAACAGAAGCCATGATCAGCATTAAGTTAAGAATAAAACCAATAGGAGTTCTTACAGACCAATATTGTTTCTCAAAATCAATAAATTCTTGACGAGTGAATATTTTTACATCCTGTGGGAGCTTGTTCTTTAAACTATCTAAAACTCGTTTTATATCAGCACCGGATTTGAGTTTAATCACTCCCATATCTATTTTTTCCACTGGACGACTATTAGGATTAATTCTTAAAAAAGTTGAATCACTAACAATTAAATTACCATCAACACCAAAGGACGGTCCTAAACCGAATAAACCCCCAACTCGCACCCGATAGCCCTTAATTGCATCAAAGGGAAAGATTTCAATTGGTTGTTGAATATTTCCTTGATTAAATAATTCTGCTATTGGTCCAAATTCTGAACGGGCATCTCTGTCAAATAACATGACATCAGGAATTTTGAGTTTATCTAAATTTTGCTCAACTTCTGGAATATCTAGCACGGATTTTCCAGGATCAAAACCAATGACATAAATTGAATATTTCTCACCACTAACGGGATTTTTTAATTTCGCAAATTGCAAATAAATTGAACTAACAGAATCAACACCATCAAATCCTAGTGTTTGATATAATCGAGTGCGAGAAAAACTTTGAATTGCTGTCAAAGATTTATATTGAGAACTAACTAAAAACAAATCACCCTTCAATCGTTGATGTAATGCTGTTGCACTAGAATATAGTGCATCTTGAAAACCTAGCTGGATAAACATTAGCAGCACAATAAAGCCAATTCCGGCTACAGCTATCACAAAGCGAAGTTTCTGCTGGACAAGCTGTAGCCACGCTAAAGGAATTTTGATATTCATATTAGTTGTTAGTTATTAGTTGTTAGTTATTAGTTAATATTTGTTATCTATGGATAATAACAAATAAACATTAATTAATAACTAAATTTGGATAGCAACGTCAACTTGTAAGTTAGTTAAGCGAGATATCTTTTGACTATCTGCGGGATTATCAATAGATATTTTGACCTCAATTACTCTCCGGTCTGCGTCAGAATTGGGATTAATACTAAAGATACCTTGTTGATTAACTTGCCAGCCAATTTCTCGTACAGTTCCTTGTAATGCACCAGGAAATGTAGTGCTAGTGATCTTAGCTTTTTGACCAACTCGAATATTTTGAATATCCGTTTGATAGACTTCTGCTAAGACTTGCATTTGTGATGTATTACCAATTTCTGCAAAGCCAGCAGTAGAAATTATTTCTCCATTTCTAGCATTAGTTCGTAAAATTGTCCCATCTATAGTGGAAGAAATGTAAGTTAAATCATGATCGGCTTTCGCTTGTTTAATTGCTGTTTCTGCACTTTTAACTTCACTTTCTGCTAATTCTACATCTACAGGCCTAACTTCTTTAATGCTATTAAGTTTAGATTTTGCTTCTTTGAGTTGATCTTCAAGTGTATTTTCAGTTCTTTTAAGAGTAGCTTGAGCCTCTTTTAGCTGCTGTTGTGTAGTTTTTAGGGTTAAATTTTTACTATCAACAATGGAAGCAGAAATAGCACCATCTTTAAATAATTGCTGATAGCGATTACTCTCTTTTTGAGCATTTTCAACTTCAGCACGAATGCGATTAATTGTTGCTACTTGCGCGGCAATATCTCCTTGTAATTGGGAATTTAACCGAGTAATTGTGGCTTTTTGAGCATTAATATCTCCAGTTTTTGCTCCAGCTTTTACCTGTGCTAGTTTAGCTCTAGCAATTAACAATTTATCAAATGCTTGTTGTATGGCTGCTTGGGAACGAGCATAGTTTTCTAGATAAGCTAATACTTGTCCTTTTTTTACATTATCCCCTTCCTTAATCAACAGTTTTTCTACTCTGACACCATTGATAGAATTAGGGGCAGATAAATAAGTAATTTTATCTTTTGGTTGTAACCTTCCTAATGCAGTTACAGCAATTTTAATAGGAGTAGGTTGAGATTTACTAGTTGTTGTCACCGCAGGAGATAGAATCTGAGAATTGATCTTCAATTGATAGAAAATGTATAAAGATACTAACCCCGTAGCTAAAGTTAGAGAAGTTGCCAAAATTATTTTCCACTTTAGCGCAGTCAATTTGAATAATTGGTTTTGTTTATTTAGTGCCATATTTTTATTCCCATGGTGTTATTTCAGAAAATACTCGTAATGGTTATAGACTTATCCTCTGTTGCCTTTATAGAGGCGATATGTCTAATTATTTATGTATGAATTGTTGTCAGCATTTCTCGCTGTTATAAATACCCAAATTAACCTAGAATCAAGGTAGATTTTACTGCAAATAATTGATGATTAATGCCACGTTATGCTATCAATTTTATCTTGGATGGGCATTTAATTAAGTAACCTAAAATACGATAGTCCTGATCAGAAATAAAAATCTTCAATTCCTAAGCATTAATGATGCTCATAACTTAGAGAAATGAATAAACTTACCTGCAAGTATCCCAAATAAATTTGATATTGTCAACTAAATTTATTTGTTTTCATCAAAATCTTTGATTAATCATAAATTAATATAAAAATTTGTATTTATTTTAGCAAACTTTACTAAATATGTGCAGAATTTTCCTATTTAATGCGAGAACTTATTGATCTGGTATTGTTATCAATTATTGACATGATCAAAGACAAAAATTAATCTTTGGTTTATAAATAACCAATTGTCTATAAAAGGTGAGTTATCTTATAAATTCATCAAAAATTAGAGCTTAATTATGATAGTTTGCTCAAAAAAACCCGGATATGTTCAAATATTTCCCTTGTATATTTATGGATTAGTTACTTATGAAACAATTTAGATATAGTTCTTGAATTATCAAGAAAACATTGATGTTAAAACCGTAATTACCAAGAATATGTTATCAAAAGTGCGGTTTTTAATTATACTCAAGTAATTAATTTGTATGTAAAAGGAGGTAAATTAATAAATATTTTTCTCCAAAAATTAGCAAAAATGAACTATTCATTTTTCCTAAACTATGTTAGTCTTTTTATTAATTCAACATTTATAGATGAAAAATAAATTGTTGATTTGATGTCAAGAAACAGAATAAATACTAAAATTCATTCAGTTTTTTAGAGCAGAATTACCTAAAGAAACAAAACCTATTCCTTAATAAATCGGGGTTTTGTATTTCTCCAAGTTACAAACTGCTAGATTCTTAAAAAACTGTTTAAGTATTTTTTCACTATTTAGAGAATTTGCCACAGAGTGCTGATTATTTTTGTAACGATCTTGGCAGCTTTTATGAGTCTAATCATCTAAAATAGGTTATCCTGGACTTTAAAAACTGGTCAAGGCATTTATCAATATACAGAATGTGATTATCAACTGGGTAAAACATTCAATGATTAAGAAATAGAAGCCCTTCTGTTTTCATACCTGTAATTTAAGGAGTCAGCATAGCATTCAGGTCTCATACTTCTGGTAAGAAATCATAATTTATTCACAGGATTAAATAAAGAAGTCGGGGATTTTCTATCTTCACTTTCTCAATATCAAAAATCCAGTATTGTCTAGTATTTATTCATGAACAAAAGGTTCTAAAACTGGTTCAAAAATTCAACAGTCGCAAAAAAATGGCGTATATATTCTGTAGTATGAATCTCAAGTTAAGCCTTTAAACTTACCTGGGATAAATGCACTAATATAGATAGAATAAATACCTGTTAATAGCGTATTGTGCTGCACAATTTACGGTACTCAAGATTAGTCTATGCCATGATGTCTTACCCACCAAAAAAGATAGACACAATAAATACTTCCTTGACGGAATTAGAAGCCCAAATTAATAGTTGTGAACAGGCTTTACTTAGATTTATAAAGGAAAAAGGAATGAACATGAATAACGGCACATTATCAGAAAATTCCATGTCAAATAAAGACATTAACAGAAAACTACAAGCAAATCCAATAGCTATTATTGGTATGGCTTCTTTAATGCCTCAAGCGAGAAATTTAAGAGATTACTGGCAAAATATTGTTAATAAAGCTGACTGTATCACTGATGTTCCTTCAAGTCATTGGAGTGTGGAAGATTACTATGATCCTAATCCAAGAACACCAGAAGATAAAACCTATTGTAAACGTGGTGGTTTCATTCCCGAAGTTGATTTTAACCCCATGGAATTTGGCATTCCCCCCAGCATTTTAGAAGTTACAGATGTTTCTCAACTATTAAGTTTAGTAGTTGCAAAAGAAGCAATGGAAGATGCAGGTTATGGTGATTCTCGTGAATTTAACCGCGAGAATATTGGAGTTATTTTAGGTGTAGCAATGGGCAAACAATTAGCAATGCCCTTAGCTGCTAGATTAGAATATCCAATTTGGGAAAAAGTTCTCAAAAGCAGTGGTTTATCTGACGAAGATACTAAGAAAATCGTTGATAAAATCAAATCTGCTTATGTCAAATGGGATGAAAACGCTTTCCCTGGAATGTTAGCAAATGTTGTGGCTGGAAGAATTGCTAACCGATTTAATTTTGGCGGTACAAATTGTGTAGTTGATGCTGCTTGTGCTAGTTCTTTCGGGGCATTAAAAATGGCCATTAGTGAATTAGTTGAACATCGTAGCGATATGATGTTAACTGGTGGAGTAGACACCGATAATACCATCATGGCCTACATTTCTTTTAGCAAAACTCCGGCTGTTAGTCCTAGCGATAATGTTAAACCATTTGATGCTAAATCTGACGGAATGATGTTAGGTGAAGGTATTGGCATGATTCTCTTAAAACGCTTAGAAGATGCCCAAAAAGATGGCGATAAAATCTATGCGGTAATTAAGGGAATTGGTACTTCTAGCGATGGTCGCTACAAGAGTATTTATGCCCCTAGAAAAGAAGGACAAGTTAAGGCTTTAGAACGGGCTTATGATGATGCTGGTTTTTCTCCAGCAACGGTGGGTTTAATGGAAGCCCATGGTACGGGAACAATGGCTGGAGATCCTACGGAATTTGGTTCTTTAAAAGATTATTTTGGGAAGCATGATACCCAAAAACAACACATTGCTTTAGGAAGTGTAAAATCGCAAATTGGACATACAAAAGCCGCCGCAGGTGCAGCTAGTTTAATTAAAACTGCCCTAGCATTGCATCACAAAATATTACCAGCGACCATCAATATTAATGAACCAAATCCGAAATTAGATATTGAAAATTCCTCCTTTTATCTAAATACTCAAACTAGACCCTGGATCAAGGCAGAAGGTGAAACTCCCAGACGTGCAGGGGTGAGTTCTTTCGGTTTTGGTGGCACAAATTATCATGTTGTTTTAGAGGAGTATGAACCAGAACAACGAAATGCCTATCGTTTACATCATACCTCTAGTGAAATGCTATTATTTGGTGCTAGTCAAGCTGAATTAATTAGTAAGTTAGAGGCAACTTTTAATAATTTGCAAGCTAATGATGGAGAAAGATATTATTCTCAATTATTGCAAGAGTGTCAATCGCTAACTATTCCCAAAACAGCGGTAAGAATTGGGTTTATAGCCGAGAATTTACAAGAAGCTTGTAAGTTGCTGCAAATTAGTATTGAGTTACTAAAAAATAAGCCTGACGCAACATCTTGGGAACATCCTCAAGGTATTTATTACCGTTCCTCTGGTATGGAATTGGCTGGAAAAGTTGTCGCTTTATTCTCTGGACAAGGTTCTCAATATTTAGAAATGGGAAGAGAAGCGGTAATGAATTTCCCCAGCTTGCGGCAGTTATATGGCAAGATGGATAATTTGTTAAAACAAAGTAATTTGCAACCGATTTCTGAAGTTGTTTTTCCTCATTCTACCTTTGATGAAACTGAGAAAAAAGCGCAAATTGCAGCTTTACAAAGAACCGAATATGCCCAACCTGCCATTGGTGTATTTAGTGCCGGGTTGTATGGAATTTTGCAGCAAGCTGGCTTTAAAGCAGATTTCACCGCAGGCCATAGTTTTGGTGAATTAACGGCTTTGTGGGCTGCTGGAGTATTGAGTGAGGCTGATTATTTGTTCTTGGTGAAGTCTAGAGGACAAGCCATGGCCGCACCAAAGGACCCAGATCATGACCCTGGTAGTATGTTAGCGGTGAAGGAAGATATCAGCAAAATTGAACCGCTACTGAAGCAATTTCCTAAAGTGAGTATTGCTAATTTCAATTCTCCCACCCAAATTGTTTTAGCAGGTCCAAAGTTAGAAATTGATAAAATTCATCATGCTTGCCAAAAATTGGGATATGGTGCGGTTTTATTACCTGTGTCTGCGGCTTTTCATACTCCATTAATAGCATTCGCACAAAAATCCTTTGCTATTGCTACTAAATCAGTAACTTTTAAAAATCCGCAAATTCCCGTTTTTAGTAATGTCACTGGTAAACATTATCCCCAAGATGCCACAGCAATTCAAAAGAATTTGGAAAGCCATTTGGCTAGTTCAGTGCTGTTTAAACAAGAGATTGAAAATATCTATGGTGCCGGTGGTTATTGCTTTGTAGAATTTGGACCAAAACGGGTTTTAAGTAATTTGGTGAAAGAGATATTAGGAGATCGTCCTCATATTACTATATCTCTTAATCCTAGTCCACAAAAAAATAGCGATCGCTCCTTGCGAGAAGCCGTAGTTCAGTTGCGCGTTATCGGCATGAATCTCGGCAATCTTGACCCTTATCAACTTCCTCCCGTATTACCTCCTATTGCGGCTAAAAAGACTCTTAATGTCAAATTAACTGGCATTAACTACATTTCCGATAAAACCAAAAATGCCTTTATTGAAAGCTTGCAGAATGGAGATAAAATTTCAGGAGTTCAGGAGTTTAAAAGTCCAGAAATTCCAGAATTGAAAAGTCTAGAAATTGATAATTCAGAAATTATCAAAATTCCTTCAACGAATGGACATAACGGCAACGGTAATGGACATAAAAAACAACCTGTCATGGCAACTCAGTTACAACCACAGATGAATACTGCAACTCTCATTAAAGAACCAGAGAAAAGATCCATTGCAGAATTGTTCGCACAGCAATCTAGAGATAAAATGCAAACACCAGATCAACTTGTAAATTGCCAACAAATTCTCACCAGTTTGGAACAACTTCTCAGCCAGTTTCAATATAACCAAAGCGAGAATTTAGAAGTTCACAGCACATATCTTAACCATCAAATAGAATACACCAAAACATTCTTTCAATTAATGCAGCAGCAAAATAAATTATTTGCCAATGTAAAATCTTCTGCTGAAGCTGCTCAAATTAAGCAGGTAATCATGGAAAGCTTAGAACGCAGTATGATGCAGTTTCATTCTCAACAAGGTGAAACCCTCCGCATTCATGAACAGTATTTGCGGGAACAAATAGAATATACCAAACACTTTTTCCAACTCATTCAAGAAGAATATTCTCAACTGATTTCTCAAACTCAAGAAACGGCGGCTTTTATTCCCCTATCTACCCCTGAAGAAGCACCTGTCGCTGCTAATGTTACTATTATTCCCCCCCAACCAGTACCAGTAATTGAGTCAAAAGTTGAGCCAAAGGTTGAATTAGAAATACCTATTTCAACTGTCAATAAAGTTATCGAACCTGTAATTAACGAGATAATTGAATCTGAACCTGAACCAATTGCATTAATTCCTGAAACTGTACCAGTAGTTAATAACATTAATCTAGATGATTTAGCTAACAATTTATTAACTATTACCAGCGAAAAAACAGGTTATCCTATCGAAATGTTAGAACTCGATATGGATATGGAAGCAGACTTAGGAATTGACTCTATTAAAAAAGTAGAAATTTTAGGAGGATTGCAAGAATTATATCCTAATTTGCCCAAACCAAACCTTGAAGAACTAGCCGAAAAACGCACCATTGGTCAAGTTGTCGAATATTTGCAAAAACAGAATCCATTAACAACAGAAATCCCAGCAGAATCAATTATTATTCCTCAAATTCCCACAGAGATAATAGAGGAATTAGCACCAGAAACAATTATTAGTCCCCAATTTTCAATTCCCAGTTTCCAACCTGACGAAAACAGTAACGAATATGCTGATTTAGCCCAAACTTTGTTAAACATTACCAGCGAAAAAACGGGTTATCCGGTGGAAATGTTGGAACTGGATATGGACATGGAAGCCGATTTAGGTATAGATTCCATTAAACGAGTAGAAATACTAGGGGCAATGCAGGAAGCATATCCGAATTTACCCAAACCTAATATAGAAGAACTGGGAGATTTACGGACAATTGGGCAAATCGTTAACTACCTCCAAACACTGGTGGGAGGTGAAAAAAAAAAGCCGTACACTGATGTTAACTCGGTAACTCTTAATTCCCCTTTGATCAAGGACGAAAGCGCGGGGGTAGAGTCGAATATCACAGTGGATTTAACCCCACCACCTATGGTAGATCCTCATCTTCCCCGTCGTCCAGCCCAACTCGAAACCTTACCCAGACCGGATTTTTGGGAAGCACAACTACCAGCAGGACACATTGGTTTAATTACGGACGATGGTTCTTTAACTACTACAAAATTAGTTGATGCACTGGTAGCACAAGGTTGGAAAATTGTAGTTTTGAGTTTCCCCCAATCCTTAATTCCTACACAATTACCATTACCAGCCAGTGTTACCCGCATTACATTGGCAAACATGAGTGAACAACATCTGCAATTATTATTGCAAAGTGTGATTACTAAACATGGACCAATTGGGGCATTTATTCACCTACATCCTCAATTTCAACCTGAAAAACCTGGTCATATTTCCTACCCCGAAGCAGAAAAGGCGATTCTTAAACAAGTGTTTTTAATGGCAAAACATCTGAAAGCAACTTTGAATAATGCCGCATCTTTACCAGGAAGAACCAGTTTTTGTACAGTTGCCCATCTTGATGGTGAATTTGGGTTAGGACATGAAACTAATTTCAGTGCAATTGCTGCCGGTTTATTTGGTTTAACAAAGAGTTTGCGGTGGGAATGGCCACAGGTATTTTTTAGAGCAATTGACCTAAATCCCACTTTAGATCATCAGGAATCTGCTCAATATATTGTCGCTGAATTACACGATTCTAATCGCTATATTGGCGAAGTTGGTTATGGTGATCAAGGACGAGTAACGCTAATTGCTAAGGCTGAATAATTTGTAGGGTGGGCATTGCCCACCATGAGATGATTTTTTTAACGCAGAGTCGCAGAAAGTAAGAGTTTGATATTTTGATTTGATTTTTTAGGTGAGGATTTATGACTGCAACTGTTCAAATTACTCCATCTTCTGTTTTTGTTGTTAGTGGTGGAGCAAAGGGAATCACTGCTCAATGTACTGTTAAATTAGCTCAACAAAAACGTTGTAAATTTATTCTTTTAGGTCGTTCAAAAATTACTACAGAACCAGAATATGTGCAGGATTGTTTGGAAGATTCTGCCTTGAAAAAGCGCATTATGGAAAATTTGATTTCTCAGGGTGAAAAACCAACTCCCATGATGGTACAAAAGATATTTAATCAAATTAATTCTAGTCGAGAAATTAAGAAGACATTAGCGGCTATTGCAGCTACAGGAGGAACGGCTGAATATATTAGTGTTGATGTGACTGACACTGTAAATTTGAAAGTAAAATTGCAAGAAATTTCTCAGAAAGTAGGTCAAATTACCGGAATTATTCACGGTGCCGGTAACTTAGCAGATAAATTAATTGAAAAAAAGACAGAAGATGATTTTGAGAAAGTTTATACAGCTAAAGTTCAGGGTTTAGAAAATCTGCTCAGTTGTATTAATTCCCAACAATTAGAACATTTAGTATTGTTTTCTTCCGTGAGTGGTTTTTATGGAAATATTGGTCAAACTGATTATGCTATAGCCAATGAAATTCTGAATAAATCGGCGCATTTAATCAAACAACATCACCCTAATTTTCATGTAGTCGCAATTAATTGGGGAGGTTGGGATAGTGGGATGGTGACACCACAATTAAAAAAAGCATTTGCAGAAAGAGGAATTGATATTATTCCTGTAGAAATTGGTACACAAATGTTAGTTAATGAACTACATCCAGCCTATCAAGATCATACACAAGTTGTCATTGGTAGTCCAATGTTTCTACCTCCTTCATCTTTAGATTCCCAATTGCGAATCCATCGCATTCGGCGAAAAATGACATTAGCAGAAAACCCGTTTTTGTATGATCATGTGATTGCAGGAACACCAGTTTTACCAGCTACTTGTGCTATGGCTTGGATGATCAATGCTTGTGAAGAAGTTTATCCAGGTTATCGCTATTTAAGTTGTAAAGAATTCAAAGTATTAAAAGGAATTACCTTTAACGCTAATTTAGCAGATGAATTTTTGTTAGAATTGAAAGAACTGGATAAAAAAGATGGTGAATTTATCGAATTTGAAACCACCATTACTAGTAAAAATCCCCTGGGTAAACCCCTATTTCACTTCCGTGCAATTATTAAAATAGTAGGAAAAACACCAGAACAGCCAATTTATCCAAGAGTGGATCTCATAGAAGACAATATTATTACTACCACCGGAACAGACTTTTATCAAACAAGTGATACCGCATTATTTCACGGTCCATGTTTCCAAAAAATCAACAGAGTCATCAACATCACCAGCGAAAAAATCACCACAGAATGTTATTGGGAATCAATTTCCCGTCAAAAACAAGGACAATTTCCCATTAGATGGTATAACCCTTATGCAACAGACTTAAGTACACAACCTTTATGGTTATGGTTAAATCATTTTCATCAAGAAATATGTTTACCTGGACAACTAACAGACTCCCAACAATTTGCATCAATTCCTTGCGACGCACCCTATTATGTCTCCTGTGAAATTAAAGCCAAAACAAATAGTGGTGCAACCTGTGATTTCATTATTCACGGTCGAGAAGGACAAATATACTCACAGATATTAGGAGCAAAGGCAGTAATTTGTCCACAGGAATTACTCAAACGTAAATAATTCATAACTAGTCCGTAGGTTGGGTAGAACCAAGTGAAACCCAACATTCCGAAACTAGAATTTTCTAATCACAGCGCAAGTTTTTAATCCTTGCCAATTGGGGGAATAGCGTAAATCCTTTTCAGTCACGTCTTATGCCCCAACGAGGATTTCAACAGTGGAAAAAATAGCTATCATCGGGTTATCTTGCCTATTTCCCGATGCTAATAATCCCCAAGAATTTTGGCAGAATCTTACACAAGAAAAAGATTCTACATCATCTATAACTGTAGCGGATTTGGGAATAGATCCTGCTATATTTTACGACAATAACAAAGGAACACCCGAAAAATTCTACTTCCTTAAAGGCGGTTTTATCCGCAATTTTGAATTTGATCCTAGTGAGTACAATTTACCAGCATCATTTGTTGAAAGTCTCGACAATAGTTTTAAATGGTCACTATATGCCGCTAAACAGGCAATTATTGATAGTGGTTATTTAGAAAATCAAACTGCACTTTCAAAATGTGGTGTAATTTTAGGAACTTTGGGATTTCCAACCAAAGCTTCTAATAATTTATTTGCTCCTATTTATCAGCAAAATATTGAACCTGCAATTAGTGAACTTTTGCAGAATCAGGATTTTCATTTACCAGGAACAAATAATGGCATCAAAAAATCGCCATATAATGCTATGGTTTCCGGTTTACCTGCTGCTATAGTTTCTAAAGCATTTTCTTTATCTGCAACTCATTTTTGTATAGATGCTGCTTGTTCATCATCATTTTATGCCATTAAATTAGCATCCCATTATCTGCAATCTGGCAAAGCTGATTTGATGTTAGCTGGTGCGATTAGTTGTGCAGATCCATTGTTTGTCAGAATGTTATTTTCTGGTATTCAAGGATATCCAGATAATGGCATTAGTCGTCCTCTAGATAAATCATCACGTGGGTTAATTACCTCCGAAGGCATAGGAATGGTAATGCTTAAAAGACACAGTGATGCTATTAGAGATGGTGACAATATCTTAGCCACAATTTGTGGTAATGGGTTATCTAATGATGGTAAAGGTAAACATCTTCTTAGTCCTAATTCTCAAGGTCAAACTCTAGCATATCAAAGGGCTTATTCTGAAGCTAAACTTAACCCACAAAGTATTGATTATTTAGAGTGCCATGCCACAGGTACTTTATTAGGAGATACCACCGAATTTAACTCAATTGAAAGCTTTTTTAGTCCATATAAAGCAACTCCATTAGTAGGTTCAACCAAAACAAATGTTGGTCATTTACTTGTTGCTGCCGGTATGGTAGGCATAACGAAGACAATTTTAAGTATGTCCCATGGTGTGATTCCTCCTACTATTAATGTGACCCAACCTATAGGTTCTGAAAATAATGTTATCTCTTCACAAAACATTGTCAGAACTCCTACTCAATGGCCAAGTCAAGGAACTAAAAAAGCAGCTTTAAGCGCCTTTGGTTTTGGTGGTACAAACTCTCATATCATTCTAGAAGCAGGAAAGTAAGCAGATGAATATTCAGCAACAGAAGACCGCAAAAATGGCAATTGTTGGTATGGATGCCTTTTTTGGTGAATGTCAAGAATTAGATGCCTTCGAGAGCAGTATTTATGATGGAAAACAGCATTTTATTCCCCTACCAGAATCAAGATGGCATGGTATTAATCAACAAGAAACTTTACTAGAAGCGTATGGTTTAGAAGTTGGAAAAGTACCACAAGGAGCTTATATTGATAATTTTGAAGTTGATACTTTCGCTTACAAAATTCCTCCCAATGAGGTGGAAAAGATCAACCCTCAACAACTGTTATTATTAAGAGTTGCTGACCGCGCTCTCAAAGATGCGAATATTTCACCTAATAGTAATGTAGCCGTGATTATTGCAGCAGATACAGAATTATCTGTTCACCAATTACAGCAAAGATGGAATTCATCCTGGCAAATTAAAGATGGTTTAAATGGCGCAGAAATCGCTTTATCACCAGAAAAAATTCAGCAATTAGAAAGTATTGTTCAAAATAGTATTCACAATCAAGTTGAACTTAGTGAATATCTCAGTTACGTTACCAATATTATGGCTAGTCGCATTTCCTCTCTATGGAATTTTTCAGGTCAATCTTTTACAATTAGTGCTGTAGAAACTGCTGCTTTTAAAGCTTTAGAATTAGCGCAAATGCTGCTAGATACTAATGAAGTAGATGCTGTAATTGTGGGTGCTGTTGACTTAGCTGGTGGGGTAGAAAACGTCTTATTGCGAAGTCAATTTGGCAAAGTTAATACAGGAGTCAATACTTTAAGTTTTGACGAAAAAGCCGACGGTTGGAATGTGGGAGAAGGTGCGGGTGCGGTAGTTCTTAAACGTCATGATGTCGCATTGCAAAATCAGGAACGCATCTATGCAGTTATTGATGCTGTTAGTATTGGTCAATCTGCATCTATGGCTATAAATGATACCACCATTACTCAAGTCTGCAAACAAGCGTTTCAACAAGCAGGTATCCAACCTCAAGAAGTCAACTATTTAGAAGTCTGCGCTAGTGGTATTCCTGCCGAAGACGAGGCCGAAATTAATGGTATTCTCCAAGCTTATCCTTCCGTTGGAGATGGTTTACACTGCGCTATAGGTAGCGTTAAATCTAATATTGGTCATACCTTCGTTGCCTCTGGAATTGCCAGTTTAATTAAAACTGCACTGAGTTTGTATTATAAATATATACCTGCAACCCCCAACTGGTCTGGAGTGAAAACACCGCAAGTATGGGAAGGTAGTCCTTTCTATGTTGCTACCGAGTCCCGACCCTGGTTTTTACAAAAAGAAGTCAAATGCAGAATTTCCGCTATTAATAGTATTGGTTGTGATGGTTCTTTTGCTCATGTAATTATCTCAGAAGAAACCAATCAACCAGAACCCCAAAATCGTTATTTAGAGTCAAAATCTTTTCATCTTTTCCCCCTCGTTGCTAATGATCAATCTAGCTTATTAGCAGCATTAGATCATCTACAGGCAACAATTGAAAATACAGAGGATCTCAAAAATACAGCTACTCAGAATTTTCTTAAATTTCAGCAGGATTCTGATACAAAATACACATTATCAATTACTGGACGTAACCAAAAAGAATTAATTAAAGAAATTAATTCTGCCAAAAGAGGTGTAACGAACGCCTTTGAAAATGGCAAAGATTGGCAAACTCCCATAGGTAGTTATTTCACACCCAAACCATTAGGTAAAACTGGTGAAATTGCCTTTATTTACCCCGCAGCAGTTAACTCTTATTTAGGTATTGGTCGGACATTATTCCGACTATTTCCTAAAGCTTTTGATGATGTAATTGTCAAAAGTCTTTACAAACGCGCCGCTGATGTAGAAAAATTAGTATTTCCCAGAAGTTTAGGTAAATTATCTACCAGAGAATTAGAAACATTAGAAAAAAAATTGTTAGCTGATTCTCTGGCTATGTTTGAAGCAGAAATGCTATTTACCAGACTTATGACCACAATTATTAGCGACGACTTTCAAATTAAACCCAAATATATCTTTGGTTATAGTTTGGGAGAAACCAGTATGATGGTTGCTCAAGGAGTTTGGAGTAACTTCTATCAAGGAAGTAATACCTTTAATTCTTCCAACTTATTTGGTGATAGATTATCAGGTTCTAAAAATGCTGTTTGTGAGTATTGGGGACTACCAAAAAATTCTAATAATTCCCATAATAATTTGTGGAGTAACTATGTGCTGATAGCCAGTCCTGCACAGGTAAGAGAATGTTTAAAAAGTGAAGCTCGTGTTTATTTAACCCAGATTAATACATCAGAAGAAGTATTAATTGCCGGTGAACCAGCAGCTTGTGAACGAGTGATTAAAAAACTGGGTTGTAATGCCTTTCCTGCACCATTTGATCACGTAATTCATTGTCAAGCCATGCAGTCAGAATACCCAGAATTAGTTAGACTCAATAACTTACCAGCACAACAAATTCCTGGAGTTACATTTTATTCTGCTGCTAAATATCAACCCATTTCCCTAGAAAGTGAATCAATTGCTCATCATATTGCTACAGGTTTATGTCAGGAATTAGACTTTCCCCGTCTCGTTAATCGTGTTTATGCAGACGGAGCAAAAATCTTTATTGAAGCTGGTGCTGGTGGTATTTGTTCACGTTGGATAAGTAAAAATCTTGGTAATCAAGAACATATTACCGTATCCCTAAACCGACGTGGTACAGATGATCATAGTTCCCTAATTAAAGCCTTAGCTAAACTATTAAGTCATCAAGTAAAATTAAATCTAGCTCCTTTATATGACTTATCCTCAGAGAATAATAAACAGAATAAATTAACACTGAGGAAAGTTACATTAGGTGGTAATTCCATGACTTCTGCAATTTTGAATGCAGAAAATAGCCAAATTTTTGCTAATAACCAAAAGCAAAAAATTTCTCCTCATCAAGAGTATAAAATCATCAATTCCCTACAGACAGCGGAGAAAATAGCACCCACAGAGATTTACCCTAAACCTAAACACAAACCAGAAAAAAAATCCATGAAAACTATCATGGAGAACGGTTTAGAATTGTCAAAGAAACTAAAATTCTTTGAGTCAACAAAAATCTTAAAGCCAAACATAAACCAAGAACCTACTGAAAAAATTAGCATGAATGATTTAAAGATTTCTCAGTATCAAGCCCTGAGTAATAACACCGCCAAATTAACTAAAACGCACACAAGTTTCTTAGCAGCTAGACAAGATTTTAGTCAGCAAATGAGCGAAATTATCCAATTACAATTAGCTTGCGCTCAAAACCTACTCAACGAAGAGAAATAATCCACTTAGTGTTAAGTGTAAAGCTCTTTTTTTAACAAACCACAGAGGCACAGAGGACACAGAGGGAATAAAAAAATGCTTAACTGAACTGTATTCAGAAATAGCCTGAAAATTACACCTAGAGGTAAAAAGATTAATGCTCTTTCTCTGTGCCTCTGCGTCTCTGCGTGAACTAAATTCTTCATTTCAAATCCTTTGCTTATAAATTGAGGAACAACTACCGTGAAAACAATCGAGACGGTACGAAATCAACATGATAATGGACTTGGTTTTTTCGGCTGGAATCATCATCAAAACCAAATTTGGAAAGGTTCATTAGATTGTGTTAGCTTTGAAAAAAATGCCATCAAAGATAAACTATTAACATTAGATCAACCTTGTCATATTATCAAAATAGCAGGGAGAATTGGTGTTACTAATGATGGTTATTTAGCACCTAATGATAATGGTTCATCTGGACAACCTGAACTTTTAATCTCACTGCCACCTCTACGTTTACAACAACTTGGTGATTCCAGTTTTCTTACTGCTTATGGTGTAAAATATGCCTATATGACAGGAGCAATGGCTGGTGGTATTGCTTCTGAAAAGATGGTAATTGCATTAGGAAAAGAGAAGATTTTAAGCTCTTTTGGTGCCGGTGGCTTACTTCCAGAACGTTTAGAATCTGCCATTAATTCTATTCAACAAGCCTTACCAAATGGACCCTATGCTTTCAATTTAATTCACAGTCCCAATGAACTAGCTATTGAGCGTCGCGCTGTAGATTTATATCTAAAATATGGTGTCAGAACGGTAGAAGCATCTGCATTTTTAGACTTAACTCCTAATATTGTTTATTATCGAGTTGCTGGATTAAGATTGAATGCAGCCAATCAAATTGATATTAGAAATAAGGTCATTGCTAAAATTTCCCGTCGAGAAGTTGCAACTAAATTTTTGCAACCAGCACCCGCGAGAATTATCAAAGAATTACTTCAGCAAGGATTAATTACCGAACTACAGGCAAATTTGGCCAGCCAAGTACCAATGGCTGATGATATTACCGTTGAAGCTGATTCTGGAGGTCACACTGATAATCGTCCTTTAGTATGTTTATTACCTTCAATTATTGCGCTCAGAGATGAAATTCAAGGGCAATATAATTACTCAGTTCCTATTAGAATTGGAGTCGCTGGAGGCATTGGCACACCAGAATCAGCATTAGCTGGTTTTATCATGGGTGCGGCTTATATAGTGACTGGTTCAATTAATCAATCTTGTGTTGAATCTGGTGCTTGTGAACATACTAAAAAGTTATTAGCACAAGCAGAAATGGCAGATATGATCATGGCTCCCGCAGCCGATATGTTTGAAATGGGAGTGAAATTACAAGTTCTCAAACGGGGGACAATGTTCCCCATGCGAGCGCAAAAACTTTATGAGTTATATCGCAATTATGACTCTATTGAACATATTCCCAAAGCCGAAAAAGAAAAGTTAGAAAAACAAATTTTTCGTAAAAGTATCGCCGAAGTTTGGGAAGGTACAGCCGCTTATTTATCCCAAAAAAATCCTGAAAAATTGGGTAAAGCTGTTAATAATCCTAAACTGAAAATGGCCTTAATTTTTAGATGGTATTTAGGGTTATCTTCCCGCTGGTCTAGCACTGGGGAAAAAGGTCGAGAAGTTGATTATCAAATTTGGTGCGGACCAGCTATGGGTGGCTTTAATGACTGGGTGCGTGGTTCATATTTATCAGAACCTAATCAACGTCATGTTGTTGATGTTGCTAACCAAATCATGAAGGGAACTGGATTTTTATATCGTACCCACAGTTTAAAAATTCAGGGTTTGCAAATGCCTCCTTATTACAGTCAATATCAACCAATTTCCTCTACATTGGAGAAGTAAAAATGAATTTAAAACAGTCTTATACTGCTGAAAGTATTCAAACATTTCTAGTTTCCAATCTTGCGGAAGTTATTGGAGTTCCAACCGCAGAAATTGATGTTCACGAAAACTTAGAAAATTATGGTTTAGATTCTGCTCAAGCCATGATTATTATTAGTAAATTAGAAGAATTACTAGGTTTTAAACCCTCTCCGGTTCTCCTTTGGCATTATCCCAACATTGCTGCCCTTTCTCAGCGTTTATCAGAGGAATCAAGTGATGATTCTCCAGGAAAAGATGCAGCTTCAGGTACAAATTCTGCTGTTAATTTTGCTCCCCCTTTCCTAGATTTAGCTGCGGAAGCTGTTCTAGACCCCAGCATTCAACCCGTAGGTAATACGGTTTTTGTTTCTCACCCCAAAAATATCTTTTTAACCGGAGGAACAGGTTATTTAGGTGCTTTCCTTATCAAGGAATTACTAGAAGTTAGTGAAGCAATTCTTTATTGTTTAGTGCGTGCTAGTAATCTGGAAGAGGGGAAAAGCAAACTAGAAAATAATTTGCAACAATATGGAATTTGGCAAGATAAATATAGTCACCGCATTATCCCCATTATTGGTGATTTATCACAGCCACATTTGGGTATTGACCCAGAACAATTTCAACATCTAGCTGCTAATATAGATACTATTTATCATAGTGCAGCTTTACTGAATTATGTTTATCCTTACTCGGCACTAAAAACAGCGAATGTTTTGGGTACACAGGAAGTTTTACGTTTAGCTTGTCAAACCAAAGTTAAGCCATTTCATTATGTTTCTAGTGTTGCTGTTTTTGAGTCTAGTGCTTATGCTGGTAAGATAGTTAAAGAAGAAGATAATTTTGATGATTGGGAAGGTATTTTTCTCGGTTATTCCCAAACTAAATGGGTGGCAGAAAAGTTAGTAAAAATTGCTGGTAGTCGAGGATTACCTATTACTATTCACAGACCTCCTTTAATTTCTGGGGATAGCAAAACCGGAATTTGTAATACCCATGATTTCATCAATTTAATGATTAAAGGTTGTCTGCAAATGGGTTCTTTCCCCGATGTAGATTATATGTTAGATATGTCTCCTGTTGATTATGTCAGCAAATCTGTTGTTTATCTTTCTCGACAAGAAACATCTGTAGGTAAAGCTTTCCATTTACAACATCCTCAACCCGCTTCTTTAATATCTTTAGTTGATTGGGTGCGTTCTTTTGGTTTTTCATTAAAGATGATTCCATACCAAGAATGGCAAGCAGAATTAATTAATAATGTCACCTCTCCAGACAATCCTTTATATACTTTGCGGCCATTTTTGTTAGAACGTTGGTCAGATGAACAAATCACTATTCCCGATTTGTATTTACAAGCTAGAAGACCAATTATTAGTTGTGAAAAAACTCTAGAAGCATTAAAAGGCAGTTCTATTGTTTGTCCTCCTATTGATTCTCAATTGTTGATGACTTACACATCTTACCTAGTGCAAACTGGCTTTTTAAGTCTTGTCTAATTCCCTTGGCACAGTTGAACTGTGCCTATTTTATTAATGCCAATTCACTTTTTTAAAAATGAACATAAAATGTCGGGAAACTGTTTTAATTACTGGTTCAGCTAGTGGTATTGGCTATCAGTTAGCCCGGATTTTTGCTCATGAAAATTACAATCTTGTATTAGTAGATAGGTTAGGAGAAAAACTGCAAATAATAGCTGTTGAACTGGCAGAGGAGTTTGGGATTTTTGTTAAACCCATTACCAAAGATTTATCTATATCCACATCTCCCGAAGAAATTTTTACAGAATTACAACAAGTTGGTATTAAAGTTGATATCTTAGTCAATAATGCAGGTTTTGGTAATCATGGATTATTTTATGAAACCAATCTCAATACTGAACTAGAAATGTTGCAGGTAAATTTGGTTTGTCTTACCCATTTAACCAAATTATTTCTTAGAGAAATGGTTAAACAACGTCATGGTAAAATTCTTAATGTTGCTTCTGCTGCTGCATTTCAACCAGGTCCGTTAATGGCGGTTTATTTTGCCACAAAAGCTTATGTTTTATCTTTTTCAGAAGCTATTGCTAATGAGTTAGAAGGTACAGGTATAACTGTAACTGTTCTTTGTCCAGGTTCAACTGCATCTGCATTTCATGAAAGAACAGGAATGGCAGATTCTAAACTACTAAAACGCAAAAAAATGATGGATGCGGAAACTGTAGCCCAAATCGGTTATGATGGTTTAATGCAGGGAAAAACAATTATTATTCCTGGTTTTGTTAATAGACTAATGGCCAAATCTATTCGCTTTATACCCAGAAAAATGGTAACAAAAATTGTCAGAAGTATGCAAGAAAATAAATAATTAAAGACAATTTAAAAGGACTAAAGACTTGATTATTGAGTAGAGGTAATTCATGAATTACCCCTACTTTATTTCTGTTTTGACTAAGTGTTATTTTCAATCCAGATCACTTTATTTAAAGTGATTTACTACTCTTTAATCACTTCCACCCCAAGTCCACACAGGATTACCTATTTTCATTCCCTGCTTGATAACCATTAAAGGATAATTATTAGGATCAAAACCGCCTGATAAATCAAGCATAAAATAAACTTTACCCTTAACAAAATGCAGCCGATAATGACTATTTCCAGCCGAAGCAAAGCATTTAGCATATTTCGGTTTTAATGTTCCTACCCATGTCGTACTAAAGCTATTACTTGTGCTGATAGAAATATTATTTGCGTACCCACTCAAATTCACAGAACCGTCGGTAGCAAAACTTCCCTCTCGATAAGCTTGGGGAATTTCCGTGACAATAACTTTATCTGGACAACTTTGTTTTTGCACGTTTTGACTATAAACTTTGAGTTCAATTTTATTTCCTCCCTTTTGTGCTTGGACACTGAAGGATGAGAATAGGGAAAGTAAAATCATACCTATTCCCATGGTTAAAGGCTGAAGTGGAATATTACGCATAAAGTTATCAAATGTGTTTGTGAGTTGATTTACGCCGTAAGATTTTTTCTGAAATTACGGTACTTTTTATATTTATCCCAAAAATATCTATTTAGGAAAATAACGATAAATTTCTTGATAGTGTAAAACTATTTCAAAAATTAATCTTTGACCATCAAAAATCATACCAAGACTACAATCATCATCAGTAATCATTTTTTGTCTCATGCAGAGGCGCAGAGTCGCAGAGAGAAATCAAGAGTGTGGTATAAATAAATGATAAATGC
>NZ_KE384594.1:46078-52964 GCF_000426905.1 Dolichospermum circinale AWQC131C | reverse complement strand
TTTCTCCGTGACCTCTGTGCCTCTGTGGTTCGTTATTCCATGAATCTTGCGTAAGTCCTAATGCTGTCAAAGCAAAAAACCCTCAATAAATTAACCGAAGGGTTATTAATAAAAACTACGTCTTACCTACCCATTAAAACTCCTTCCGCGCTCTTCTTTGCGCCTCTGCGTCTGTGCGCGAGAAAAAACTCTTATTCACCTCAAACCACCAACTTCACATCCTGTAACGGTAAGGTAATAAAAGCCATATTTAGTAAAAATAAACAAAATAGATGACATCCATAGAATCCCACAAAAAAGCCAAAGCCCTCAAACCCGGAAGCGTGCGCCCCGCCAAAGAACTCTGTAGCGAATGCGGACTATGCGACACTTACTATATCCACTACGTCAAAGAAGCGTGCGCCTTCATTACTCAAAGAATAGACGAACTAGAAACCACCACCCATAACCGTCCCCGCAACTTAGAAGACGAAAACGAACTCTACTTTGGTGTACACCAAGAAATGATGTCCGCCAGAAAACAACAACCCATAGAAGGCGCACAATGGACAGGAATAGTAAGCAGTATAGCCATAGAAATGCTCAATCGTGGCTTAGTTGAAGGCGTAGTTTGTGTCCAAAACAGCAAAGAGGACCGCTTTCAACCCATGCCCATAATAGCCCGCACTCCAGAAGAAATACTAGCCGCTAAAGTTAATAAACCCACATTATCCCCCAACCTGTCCGTATTAGAACAGATAGAAAAATCGGGAATGAAACGGTTATTAGTCATTGGAGTAGGTTGTCAAATCCAAGCATTACGCGCCGTCGAGAAAAAACTCGGCCTAGAAAAACTCTACGTACTGGGAACACCCTGCGTAGATAACGTTACCCGCGCTGGTCTGCAAAAATTCCTAGAAACCACCAGCCGTTCTCCGCAAACAGTCGTCAGCTACGAATTTATGCAAGACTTCCGAGTTCATTTCAAACACGAAGACGGTTCAGAAGAGACAGTACCCTTCTTTGGCTTAAAAACAAACGTGCTTAAAGACATATTTGCCCCATCCTGTATGAGTTGCTTTGATTACGTCAACTCCCTGGCCGATATAGTCGTTGGGTATATGGGCGCACCTTACAAATGGCAATGGATAGTAGTCAGAAACGATACAGGCAAAGAAATGTTAGAACTAGTTAAAGACCAATTGGATACCCAACCCGTCATATCCCAAGGAAACCGCAAACCAGCAGTACAGCAAAGCATCCCAGCTTATGATCAAGCAGTTACCTTACCCATGTGGGCTGCGAAACTAATGGGAGTCTTCATAGATAAAATCGGACCCAAAGGACTCGAATATGCGAGATTTTCCATAGATTCCCACTTTGCGAGAAATTATTTGTATGTAAAGCGGAATCATGGGGAGAAATTAGCAGCGCACGTACCGGAGTTTGCGAAGCGGATAGTGGGACAGTATAAGTTACCGAAATAAGGTTTCGCGCAAAGACGCAAAGGAGCTAAGGCGCAAAGGGAAGAAGAAGGAGGTGTATATGACTGAGAATGAAATTGCGACTCAGATTGTTGATGCTGCATACAAGATTCATACTAGGTTAGGACCAGGGTTGTTTGAATCTGTGTATGAGACTGTTTTGGCGTATGAGTTGGAGAGTAGAGGTTTACAGGTAGTAAGACAACAACCAATACCAGTAGTTTATGAAGGTATTAATTGAGATGAAGGGTTTCTGGCAGATATGATAGTTGAAAATAAGGTAATTATTGAACTCAAATCCCTAGAAACCATCCACCCTGTACATAAAAAACAGCTAATTACATATCTTACCCTCGCCAATAAACGCCTTGGCCTACTCATTAACTTTGGTGAAGTCCTAATTAAAAACGGTATCACCCGAATAGCCAACAAACTTTGAACTCTTCCTTTGCGCCTTTGCTCCTTAGCGACTTTGCGCGAAACTCTTCTTACACCTCCCCAACTGCCTCAATAGCCGCTTGTAAAGCGATAGATACATGAGTCCAATGTGTACCACCTTGGCAATAAACCACATAAGGTTCTCGCAATGGACCATCTGCTGATAGTTCCAAGGTACTTCCTTCGATAAATGTCCCTCCAGCCATGACTACTTGGCTTTCGTAGCCTGGCATATCGTCGGGTATGGGGTCTAGATAAGAGCCGATGGGTGAATGCTGTTGTATGGCTTTACAGAAGGCGATGAGTTTTTTGGCTGAACCAAGTTTAATGGCTTGAATTACGTCTCCTCTGGGCGCTAATGGTGGGGGGTTGACTGGATAACCCAGTTTGTCAAATACGTAACCTGTCAGGTATGTTCCTTTCATGGCTTCCCCTACCATCTGCGGCGCTAAAAATAATCCTTGGAATAAGAGGCGGTTTTGATCAAAGGTCGCCCCCCCTTGGCTACCAATTCCAGGGGCTGTCAGTCTACAAGCTGCTGCTTCTACTAGTTCAGCGCGGCCAGCTATGTAACCACCAGCACTCACGACTGTACCCCCAGGATTTTTGATCAATGACCCGGCTATGAGGTCGGCACCAATATGGGTTGGTTCTTGGGTTTCTATAAATTCGCCGTAGCAGTTGTCTACAAAGCAAACGGTGTGGGGATTTTGCTGTTTGACTATGTAAACAATTTTTTCGATTTCAGCAATAGAAAGGCTTGGCCGCCATGAATATCCGCAAGACCGTTGAATCAATACTAACTTTGTGTTGTCGGTAATGCTAGTGGTTAAGTTTTGCCAATCTATTTTTCCTTGATCAGTTAGTTCTAATTGGCGGTATTTTATGCCAAAATCAAGAAGAGAGCCTTGGCCTTGTCCCCTCAAGCCAATCACCTCTTCCAATGTATCGTAGGGAGAACCAACCACTGCTAACATTTCATCCCCAGGACGAAGTACACCATACAGCGCACAAGCGATCGCATGAGTTCCTGAAACAAATTGCACTCGCACTACCGCAGCTTCAGCACCCATTACTTGGGCAAAAACTTGATCTAAGGTTTCTCTTCCTAAATCATCGTGTCCGTAGCCACTTACGCCCGCAAAATGGTGCGCTCCCACTCGATGATCACGAAAGGCATCTAATACTCTTTTCAGATTATGCTTGACCTGAGTGTCAATAGCGGAAAAAATTTCTAATAGCGCCTGTTCTGCTTCCCGCAGCTGTTCAAAGCTGTTCATCATTTCCTCATTGAAAAAAATAAAATAGATATGCGGATTTTAGGATCGCGCAGACTAGGCTGAACAATTTCTATTCAGGTTACTGCATGACAATTGCTACTTCTAAACCTCACATTAATTGGGTTAATACCCTATTCTTCATTGCATTACACGTCGGCGCTCTGTTTGCTCTAGTTCCTAGCAATTTTAGCTGGAATGCAGTTGGTGTTGCTTTATTGCTTTACTGGGTGACTGGAGGTTTAGGTGTTACTTTGGGATATCACCGTCTTGTCACTCACCGCAGTTTTCAAACACCTAAGTGGTTAGAGTATCTTTTGGTGATTTTTGGAACACTGTCTTGTGAAGGTGGTCCTATTGAATGGGTGGGAACACACCGCATTCACCACTTACATTCTGATACTGAATCTGATCCCCATGATTCAAATCAAGGTTTCTGGTGGAGTCATATGGGTTGGATGATTCATTTCGCTCCCGCTCACGATCAAGTTCCTCGCTTCACTAAAGACATTATTGATGACCCAGTTTATCAGTTTTTACAGAAATATTTCATTTTCTTACAAATTGCTTTGGGCTTGGTCTTATACTTCTTAGGCGGCTGGCCAATGGTGGTCTGGGGAATTTTTGTCCGCATTATCTGGGTTTATCACTGTACCTGGCTAGTCAATAGTGCTACTCATAAGTTCGGCTACCGTACTTATGAGTCTGGAGACAAATCAACTAACTGTTGGTGGGTTGCTATCCTCGTTTTTGGCGAAGGTTGGCACAATAATCACCACGCTTTTCAATACTCCGCCCGTCATGGTTTAGAATGGTGGGAAATTGATTTGACTTGGATGACCATTCAGTTATTACAATTACTCGGTCTAGCTACAAATGTGAAACTCGCAACCAAAAAAGCATAATACAGATTTTATGCCCAAAGTCAATAGTTTTATAGTCATTTTGGCTTGAGACTATTGGCTTTTTGCGTGCAACTGCGGCAATTTTTGATCGGAAATTTTTAATTTCTCAATCACTATCCTAAATGATTGTTAAGTTGCTATAATCTCAGAAATTAATGTTACAAAACTTTGCAGCAAGTTACTTTTCTTAGTAATCTTGTGTGGCATTCTGTTGTTTTTCAGGTATTCATGACTACATCAATCATTAAAAGTCAGGAAATAGCGGTCTCCACAGACCTTGGTAAAGACCAAATCAAACTCAAACATATTATCAAAAGTCTCCCCAAGGAATGTTTTCAGAAAAATAGTCGCAAAGCGTGGACAACTGTAATTATCAGCTTATCTATGGCTGCACTAGGCTATTATTTTTTAGCCATTTCCCCCTGGTTTCTTTTACCCCTAGCTTGGATTTTTACAGGAACGGCCTTAACAGGTTTTTTTGTGATTGGTCATGATTGTGGTCATCGTTCCTTTGCGAAACGTCGCTGGGTAAATGATTTAGTCGGACATTTCTTCATGATGTTCCTCATTTACCCCTTTCACAGTTGGCGGATTAAACATAATCATCACCATAAACATACTAACAAGCTAGATGAAGATAACGCTTGGCATCCCATTAGAACGGAAATTTTTACAAATTGGTCTAAAAATAGACAGTCCGCTTTTGAGTTGTTCCTGCGTCAACGTCTTTGGTGGGTAGGTTCTATTGGACATTGGGCTGTTGTCCATTTTGATTGGCGCAATTTCCAGAAAAAAGACCAAGCTAGTGTTAAACTTTCTGTGGCTGTGGTAGCTTTATTTGCGGCTATTGTTTTCCCAACTTTAATTATTACAACTGGTGTTTGGGGATTTATTAAATTCTGGTTTATTCCCTGGATGGTTTACCATTTTTGGATGAGTACCTTTACTATTGTTCACCACACCCTGCCAGATGTTCCTTTTAGCACTGCTGACAAATGGAATGAGGCCTTAGCACAGCTATTTGGCACAATTCATTGTGATTATCCTCACTGGGTAGAAATTCTTTGTCACGATATTAATGTTCATGTTCCCCATCATATTTCTACTGCTATCCCTTCCTATAATTTACGGTTGGCTTACAGCAGTATCAAGGAAAATTGGAGTCCTTATCTCCATGAAGAATATAAGTTCTCCTGGGATTTGATGAAGGAAATCACTAATCAATGTCAACTATATAAAACTGATATTGGTTATGTCACTTTTGATGAATATCGTGCAGAAAGATCATAAAATATTAATATTGGGTATGAACTCTGACGTATGAATTAATTACTTCTGGTTTCATCACCAATTTTCTCAGCCAATATTCCCAAGTCTAACTTCCAGAGGTAACTAAATATAACCTCTGGATTAATTTCTAATTTACAATCAATCAACTAACCTAGTGCAATTAGATACAATCCAGTTCAATCAAAAACCTAGTCCCGAATCTTTTGAAGGTCAAGAAAAATTACCCTTTACTCTTCAAGATTTAAAAGCTGCTATTCCCGCTGAATGTTTTCAGCCTAATGTGACTAAATCACTCTATTATTTCTTTCGTGATGTTCTAATTATTGGGCTGCTATATGCAGTGGCTAATTATCTAGATTCTTGGTATTTTTGGCCGGTTTTCTGGTTAATGCAAGGAACTATGTTTTGGGCTTTATTTGTAGTTGGACATGACTGCGGACACCAATCTTTTTCTAAGCATAAATGGTTGAATGATTTGGTTGGTCATCTCTCCCATACTCCTATTCTCGTTCCTTATCATGGTTGGAGAATTAGCCACAGAACTCACCACAAAAATACAGGCAGCTTGGAAAATGATGAAAGCTGGTATCCTGTCTCTGAATCAGAGTACAATGAGATGCCTTTATTGCAAAAAATAGGGCGTTTTTATGTGTTCTTATTGGCTTATCCAGTGTATCTGTTTAAGCGTTCTCCCGGTAAAGAAGGTTCTCACTTTTCTCCTAGCAGTCCACTGTTTAAACCCTCGGAGAAGTGGGACATTATCACTAGTACCACGCTTTGGATTAGTATGGTAGCTTTACTAGGTTTTCTGACCTATCAATATGGTTGGATGTGGTTGTTGAAATACTACGCTGGACCTTACATTGTCTTTATCATTTGGCTGGATTTGGTGACTTTTTTACACCATACTGAACCGGGAATTCCTTGGTATCGTGGGGAAGAATGGACTTTCCTGAAAGGGGCAATTTCTAGTGTTGATAGGGATTATGGTATTTTTAACCACATTCATCATGATATCGGTACTCATGTAGCCCATCATATTTTCTTAAATATGCCTCACTACAATTTGTTGAAAGCTACTAAAGCAATTAAACCAATTATGGGTGAGTATTTTCACGAATCAAAAGAACCAATTTGGAAGTCTTTATGGAATTCTGCTATTGGTTGTCATTTTGTTCCCGATACAGGAAGTAAGGTTTACTACACTTCTAAAAATCAGAATCTCAAGTAAAATCAGTTAAGTCCAGAGTCCACGAGAATAAAGGACTGAATTAAAGCTTTCACAAATCAGTCCGGTTACTTCAATCTCAGTGACTGGACTGATTAAGACAAAATGAAAAATCTCTGCTATAGCAATCCTAAAGGATATGTGATCCCAGATCCAATTCCTCCTAAAAGTAGATGTGAAGAAGTCTGTTTACAAAGTTGTACCTATTGTCAAAAATAGCTGCATATCTTTAATGAACATTAAAAATACAGCGGTTTCCGATCTGATGAAGTACAAAGTTGAATG
>NZ_KE384594.1:38846-46068 GCF_000426905.1 Dolichospermum circinale AWQC131C | reverse complement strand
ACTCTTGTGGTGCGGGCATCTTGCCCGCTAAATATGTACCTCATAACACCGGGAAGTGCTGTATATAACAGTTTTATTTCTCACAACTGACTATTAAAAGCGTCCATTCCCTTGAATAATATGCTTCACTGTTGTTAAAGTTTCTAAACTAATAAATCCCCTTCTATGTCCTTTTTGATTGGACATTCCTAAAAATACAGCTTCTCCTCGTGAGGAATGACGGGAAAAACGAGGGGAAGCATTAATATAGGTGGAGGCACTATTTACTCCTAATGCAAATTGGCGACTTTCTTGATAGGATTCGGTGACAATACTATCAGCATGACTACTACTATATTGGTTAATCCAAGCGATCGCACTTTCTAAACTATCTACCAATTTAAAGGTCACTGTTTTTGTTAAATAAGGTGTCCCCCATTCTTCGTCTTTTACTAATTGTAACTGCGGAAAAGCTGCAACTAATTCTGCATCTCCTTTAAGTTGAAAACCTTTTTCTTTTAAGCTACTCCATAGCACTGATAAGGAAGATGGTAAAGCTTGACGATGAATTAAAACTTTTTCAATGGCATTTACCGGATCTGGTTCGCTTTCATGGCTATCTATAATCATCCAACGTACCATTTCTAAGCTACTGTTGACAGACCAATACAGGTAACAATTACCCATGGCTGACTTGAGAACTGGACAAGTTGCTTGTCTAACTACTTGTTGAATTAAACTAGTACGTCCGTAAGGAATCACTAAACTCAAATACTGGTCTTGAGTAACTAAATCTCGCACAGACGCGCCATGTTCGGCAGTAATTAATTCTACACACCCTGCTGGTAAACCAACTTTGGTAATAGCTGTTTGTAGTGCATTAGCGATCGCTTTATTAGAATGACTAGCTTCTGTACTCCCTTTGAGAATAATACTATTACCAGTTTTCAGGCAAAAACCAGCCGCAATTGCCCCTAAATCTGGGAAAGCTTCATAAATAAAAGCAATCACCCCTAGAGGCATTAACTGGGTATAACTTTGGGAGTCTTCCTGCTGATAATCAGCAGTTCGGACTCGTCGCAAAGGATCAGATAATTCCCCCAACCGTTGCAGAATCTTAACTGCATTCTCCAACCTGGAGGGGGTTAGTCTCAACCAGTCCAAAATTAATTCTGGAACTGCCATTTCTCGACTTGCTTCTAAATCCAAGGTATTAGCTTCGAGAATTTCATCAAAATCCCGTTCGATGGCTTGTGCCATTGCTAACACAGCCCGACTCCTATCTGTCCCTTTGGTAATTCCCAATTTCAGAGAAGCTTGAAAAGCGCGTTCAGCGCTTGTCATGGGTTCAGGGTAATCATCAATCACTTCATCTGTCATGGGGTTAACGTCTGTAAGTAAGCCAGATCATTAGCACTGGTAAAATTGCCAATAACACTGCTACCATTGCCCAAGCGAGGATGCTGGAACTATTAGCTAATCGCAGTGCTAATGGTAGCCATATAATGACTAACACAAAAATAATCCCTAACGCTATTGGTAAATAATTTCGTTTTAAGGGAGGTTGAACAACGTGCCAACTGTTTCCTTTCCAGCGCCAAGCCCGCTTATAAGGATAAGTTGTAGTCAGTTGTTCTAATACATATCCATTTTCTTCTACAACAAAAATCTGCTGACAGCGATCGCATCCAAAAGCTTCTGTCAGCGTGATAGGAATTAACTGTCCCTTGCGACGACAAGGACAAGCGTATTCCGTGTTTAGATCAATTTTATCTGGTTTTTGAGGTTGCACAAGCGAGGTAAATAACTTGAGCGGTTTTCTTACATTATTCCCTACTTTTTCCAAAAATCAGTATGAGGAAACCTAAAATTACTCCTAGAAGCTGAAGTAGCCCATAAAGCCTACTATTAAAGCTCCTAACCTAAAAACCCATCACATATCAATTTGACAGAAATAGAAAATAAGTCAGTTTTATTTTAATAAAATAACCTAAACTAGAAGCGGGTAACGCGATTCGAACGCGCGACATCAACCTTGGCAAGGTTGCGCTCTACCACTGAGCTATACCCGCAACTCATCAATAATCTTATTATTCCAGATTTATTCTTGTTTGTCAACCCCTAAATTAAAAATTTTTTTTCCGGTGCCATTGGTCAGTGGTCATTAGTTTTTAGTGAAAAAAAATTACTTATTACCCATTACCTATTACCCGATACCCATGACCTAACTAACTTGCTAAATTCGGGCGTAATTGACGCATGAGACTGGCCATTTCTATGGCATTCATAGCATATTCCCAACCGTGATTACTTTTAATTCCTGCCCGTTCTAGAGCTTGCTGCATGGTATCAGTTGTCAAAATCCCAAAAATTACGGGTACTCCCGTTTGGAAACTAGCCGCAGCAATGCCTTTAGAAACTTCAGCAGATACATAATCAAAATGTGGCGTTTGTCCTTTGATTACTGCACCAAGACAAATTATGGCATCATAACGGCCAGACATTGCTAATTGACGGGCTACATTGGGAACTTCAAAACTACCGGGAACCCAAACATAGTCTACTTGCTCTCCTTCAGTGTCAGGATTGATACCGTGACGTTTTAAGCAGTCTTTACATCCTTCCACTAGTTTCAGGGTGACAAGATCATTAAAGCGAGCGATAATCAATGCAAAGCGCAAAGACTCGGTTTGAATAAAACTTCCTTCAAAAACTGCCATAATGCCTCTGAATCAATATTACAATAGGTACTTAACCAATATACTTTTCTGCTTTCAAAATATAAGAGCAGGAAAGCACAATCAGGAAAAAGTCGGCTAGAAAAAGAACATTTAAGAGTATTTTTTCTATTTTGACCTTTTGTATTGGCTTTTCTGCTCCTCTAGTTTGTATGGTATATGTTAGTGGATAGTTAAAGCAGTTAATTAAACTACAAAGAAGTTTAATATAGCAACTAACAGAACTAAAGCTACCCAAATTCCAGACCCAACCCAGAGCAGTTTCTTAGATTCTACCCAGTTTTGAGGAGTGGCGTAAACAACGGGTACACCAATCACAAGCACGAAAGAGAACAAGACTAGTGATATTAAAGCAATTTGAAATACTGTGGTCATTTTGTTTTTCCCAACATAACGAAATCTTAGTTTACCCCAGGTCTGCTGCTGTTTATAGTCTTAGTGGTTTTCAGCGAACCTTCTGAACTCACAAAGCATCACCTGATCAATTAATATTTTACGTCGGGTTTGTAACAGTTGCTCATATCTAATTTTCCAATCTGCTGATTAGACATTGGGAAAATGATTAAGATGGAAATGATATTCCCTGTTTCCTGTTAAGAGTCCCCTGTCACTTTTAACTCACTTTTAAATATATGGATTTAATTCTTTGTCATACAACTGCTGACTTTGACGCTTTGGGGGCAGCGGTAGGGTTGACTTGTCTCCAACCGGGAAGTAAAATCGTCCTCACTGGGGGCGCTCATCCCCCTGTCAGGGATTTTTTGGCACTACACCGTGACGAGTATCCGTTAATTGAAAGACGTTCAGTAATTCCTGAGAAAATTCGTTCTTTAACGGTTGTAGATACTCAAAAGCGCGATCGCTTGGGTAAAGCAGCTATCTGGTTTGATTTAGCTAATGTGGAAGAGATCATCATTTATGATCATCATCTCGAACAGAAGAGAGACATTCCCTCTACTGAATCATACATTGAAGAAGTAGGGGCTACAACTACTTTAATGGTAGAAAGATTACAAAAAAGCAATATTTCTTTAAATTCCGCTCAAGCGACAGTAATGGCTTTGGGTATTCATGTGGATACAGGTTCATTAACTTATAAACAATCTACAGCCAGAGATGCTTTAGCATTAGGTTGGTTAATGCAGCAAGGAGCAAATTTATCAGTTATTTCTACCTATCGAGATCCTGGTTTATCACCACAATTACAACAGTTATTAAGTCAAGCTTTGGAAAAGTTAGAATATCTTTGTTTGCGGGGATATACTATTGCTTGGGTGACAATAAAAACAGATAGTTTTGTACCGGGTTTATCGGGTTTAGCTTCAGAAATAATTGATTTAACAGAAACCGATGCTGTACTATTAGCAAATGAATATCCTTTAAGTGAAGAAGATTGGCGATTAACAGTAATTGGGAGAACACAAATTCCCCAAACAAACCTTAATCAATTATTTACATCTTATGGTGGCGGTGGACATTCCCAAGCAGCATCTTTAAACCTCCGCACTACAGATTCCCAAGCAATTTTACAACAATTATTAGATGGATTAAAAGGGCAAATTCCCCACCCTCCTATTGCTAGAGATCTAATGTCTTCTCCAGTGCGAACAATTCGCCCAGAAACTACTATAGCCGAAGCACAAAGGATTTTATTACGTTATGGACATTCAGGTTTATCTGTAGTTAATAACCAAGATTTATTAATTGGAATTATTTCCCGACGTGATTTAGATATTGCTTTACATCATGGATTTAGTCATGCACCAGTTAAAGGTTATATGACAAGTAATTTAAAAACAATTACCCCTGATACTTCTTTACCAGAAATTGAGTCTTTAATGGTAACTTATGATATTGGCAGATTACCAGTATTAGAGCAAGGGCAATTAGTTGGTATTGTCACCCGCACCGATGTTTTAAGAGAATTACATCAATTAACAATTCAAAATCCCCAATCCCCAATCCAAAGCTATGATCAGAATTTGCGACTCAATTATGAATTAGAAAAACGTCTTACTCCTCAACTGTGGCAATTACTTCATATCGCTTCTCAAGAAGCAGAAAAACGAGGTTGGCATCTTTATTTAGTTGGTGGTGCAGTGCGAGATTTACTACTATCAGAAACAGGAAATCGCACCTTAATGATTAATGATATTGATTTAGTAGTTGATGGTTTTCATAAAACAGCAAATGTCGGTGCAGGGGTAGAACTAGCTAAAGCCTTACAGCACATTTATCAAAATGCCAGATTAGAAATTCATGGTGCTTTTCAAACTGCGGCTTTATTATGGCATAAAGATATATTATTAGATTCATTATGGGTAGATATTGCCACAGCCAGAACCGAGTTTTATCCTTATCCAGCAGCAAATCCAGAAGTTGAAGCTAGTTCCATTCGTCAAGATTTATATCGGCGAGATTTTACAATTAATGCTATGGCTTTGCGGTTAACTTCTCCTCGCGCTGGTGAATTGTTAGATTTTTTTGGTGGTTTTATAGACTTAAAAAATCAGCAAATTAGAATTTTACACGCTAATAGTTTTATTGAAGATCCGACGCGGATTTATCGCGGGGTGCGGTTTGCGGTACGGTTTGGATTTTCCCTAGAAACCCAAACAGAAACCTATATTCGTTATGCTATAAATAGTGGAGTTTATAATCGTACTAGTCAAGAAAATAGTAAAACTCCGGCTTTGCAAACTCGACTAAAAACTGAATTAAAGTATATTTTAGCAGCACCTTATTGGCAATCAGCTTTAGAATTACTTAATAATTTAGGGGCTTTACAATGTATTCATCCTACCCTAAAATTAGATAGAGAACTTAATCGGCAATTAAATTTATTAAAACACTGTTTAAGGAAATTTGACAGAAAACAAACTGTAATAAATTGGCAAATGCGTCTGGAGGTATTAATAGGTTATTTACAGCCAGAATATCGAGAAAAAGTTGCTAAAAATCTCCAATTAGCTGATGATAGTATTAGCAGATTAGAAAAATTATCTCAAATTCAATCTGAGGTAATGAGATTATTACCCACTTTTGAAAAACCCAGTCAAACTGTGTATTTACTCAAAAAATATGATTTACAAACTTTGATTTTAATTGCTTTACAAAGTCCCCGGAAAATTAGAAGAAGAATTTGGCAATATTTAACAAATTGGGGAAATATTCAACCGCTGTTAAATGGGAATGATTTAAAACAATTGGGTTATAAACCTAGTCCCCAATATAAGCAAATGCTTGATGATTTATTGACTGCGACTGTAGATGGTATAATTAAGGATAAAGCTCAAGCACAAGAATTTTTAGCCAAGCATTATCCTGGGTAATTAAAATTGAAAATATGAGGTTGATATGCAAGTTCAAACATCCAGCAAATATTACACTCCAGAAGAATATATAGAACTAGAGGAAAAATCAGAATTTAAAAATGAATATATACACGGGGAAATTATACCTATGACTGGTGGAACTACAAATCATAATGAAATTGCAGGTAATTTTTATCTACATTTTAAATTAAAAATGCGGAATCAAAATTACAAGATTTATATGGGTGATGTTAAATTATGGATAGAGCGTTATCAAATATATACTTATCCAGATATTATGGTAATTCAAGGAGAACCAACATATCAAGGAACTGGAACTACTCAAGTAACAAATCCTTTAATGATTGTAGAAGTGTTATCTAAATCAACTATAAATTATGATAGAACCGACAAATTTAGATTTTATCGTTCTCTTCCTGAATTGAAAGAATATATTATGATTAACCAATATGAATATTTTATTGAACAATTTGCTAAAAATGCAGAAGCACAATGGGTATTAACTGAATATGAATCAGTAAATGATATATTGTCTTTAAAATCAATAGATTTTCAAATTCCTTTTAGCGATATTTATGAAGGTGTAAATTTCCAGTAGGTTGGGTTGAGGAACGAAACCCAACATTATTAAACCTGATTATTAAAACTTTTGTTGGGTTAAGCGACAGCGCAACCCAACAAAAGTTTAATTGTACATTAAATTGTATTAGGATCTATATTCAATTCTCGCAATTTTGCTGCTAAACGTTCTGCGGTTTCTTCTGGAGTAGGAACTAATTTACCTTCTGGTGTAAAATATCTTAATAATCCTCCCTCAATTCCCAAATATAAATCTAATTGTTCACTCCATAAATGTCCTTTTTCATTTGCTTCTAGAGCTTGATATTTACCATCTAATAAATGAAAACCTGCAAATTCTAGTGTATAAGGATCAAACCAAAAATAATCCGGGGTGCGAAAAGTATTTTGATAAAGTTCTTTTTTATATTCCTTATCTGTATTTGCTGTAGTTGGTGAAAGAATCTCTAAAATAAAATTAGGGTATTTTCCCTCTTCATTCCAAACTACCCAACTTTTTCGAGTTTTGCGTTCTGTTCCTAGCACAACAAAGAAATCTGGACCTCGGAAATATTCTGATTTTTTCTGATTAGGACTATAGTAAATGGTGAG
>NZ_KE384594.1:27528-38802 GCF_000426905.1 Dolichospermum circinale AWQC131C | reverse complement strand
ATAACCATTTGAGACATTTGATTAAGAGCATAATTTGCTCTAGATGTAGTTCTGTTTCCACGGGAGGTTCATCACTATATAAATCACTGGGGGGAAAAATCACATCTTGAGAGATGTTTTTTTGAAGTTCTAATTCTTGAGTAATCATCATGATGTGATACCAAGTAGTTACCCTTCTATTATATCATTGCCTAGGTTGGATTGGTTCCCCAACATTATTAAACCTGATGATTAAAGATTGTGTTGGGTTGCGCTGTCGCTTAACCCAACCTACCTTTCTACTACCTTTCTACACTACGAGGATCAAGTGCATCTCGCAAACCATCACCTAAAACATTGAAAGATAAAACAGTGATAATAATTAAGATTGCTGGTGGTAAAATCAGCCAAGGTTGTAATACTAAAATAGAAGCATTACTAGCTAAAGAAAGCATATTTCCCCAAGAAGGATCTGGTTGTTGAATCCCCAAGCCAATCAAACTTAATACGGCTTCTGCACCAATAAAACTAGGAATTGTCAAAGTAGCAGAAATAATAATATAAGTAGCAGTTTGCGGCAAAACATGACGAATGATAATATAAATTGGATTACCACCCATTACCTTAGCAGCTTGCACAAATTCGAGTTCTTTGATTGATAATACCTGTCCGCGAATTATTCTGGCTAAACCAGCCCAGCTAATTACAGAAGTGATCAAGATAATTAATAAAAATCGCTGAGTGCTGGTTAATTTTGGACTCAGAATACTTGATAGTGCTACTAATAAATAAATACTGGGAAAGGTCATCAAAACTTCTGCTAAACGCATGATTATACTATCAATTAAACCACCAAAATAGCCAGAAATACCACCAATAAACAACGCCAATGGATAGGTGACAATGATACCGAAAATGCCAATAAACATACTAATACGACCACCATGTAACAAGCGACTAAACTGGTCTCGTCCTTGTTCGTCTGTTCCCAAAATATTAAATTTTGCGTCACCAATAACGCCAAACAAATGCCAATTTAAGGAAATTCCAGGAATAATTGTGATCTCTTGCCATTTTGGCGGTAGGGAAATACTCAATTTGAATAATTGGTATTCTGGTCCAGCAACAAATAAGCGTAATGGAGAAGGCTTTGTTTTGTCTACAACGATTTTTCTCTCTCCAGTTTCTAAATTAGTATCACCTTGTATTGTAGGATATATATGAGGTCCAATGAATTGCTCCGACTTAGATAGCCAATGAATGGGAGTAGGTGGGAGTAATGAACCATTGGCTTGTGAATCATAAGGGTTATAAGGAGCGATAAAATCAGCCGCAATCACTGCTAAATAGAAACATAATAGGACAATTGCCCCAGATCGTGCTAGAGGATTTTTGTTGAGTCGTTGCCACCAATTCATAGTTTTTGATGTAAAATTTGATGTTGATTGATGCCGATTATTTATTGATTAAAGTATATATCAATAAATTAGACAAAAAACTACAACTCTATATTTATGAACAATTTGCATCTCCACCGCGCCCAATTTCCCGCTTTAAGTAATAAAATTTATTTTAATTACGGAGGACAAGGACCTATGCCCCAAGGGGCTATGGATACTATTTCTCAATCTCAGACACATATTCAAAGTATCGGTCCTTTTGGCAGTGAAGCGTATAGTTGGATATCACCGCAAATACAAGCCAGCCGAGAAGCGATCGCATCTTTATTAAATGTGCCAAGTGACACAATTACTCTCACAGGTAATGTTACCGTCGGTTGTAACATTGCCATGTGGGGTATTGATTGGCACGCTGGTGATCATCTATTGCTTTCGGACTGTGAACACCCTGGAGTCATAGCTACGGCTAGGGAAATTGCCCGTAGATTTGCGGTGGAAGTTACTACCTGTCCCTTAATGGCTACTTTAAACGCAGGAGATCCTACCAGTATTATTGCTGATAATCTCCGTCCCCATACCCGCTTAGTAGTATTGAGTCATGTTTTGTGGAATACTGGTCAAGTTCTACCTATTGACAAAATTGTAGAAGTATGTAAAAGCAATAAATCCCTGTTATTGATAGACGCAGCCCAATCCGTGGGTGTTCTTCCCTTGGATTTAACCGCATTGGGTGTGGATTTTTACGCATTTACTGGTCATAAATGGTTATGCGGTCCTGCTGGTGTGGGTGGTTTATATGTCGGTCCCGAAGCAAGATCAAGCTTACATCCTACTTTTATTGGTTTAAATGGAGTTATTACAAATAGTCAAGCACAACCAACTGGTTGGCAACCGGATGGGCGCAGATATGAGGTTTCTACTTTATCAACTTCATTATATGTGGGTTTAAAAGCAGCAATAACAATTCATGAACAGTGGGGAACAGCAGAGGAAAGATATGAGAGAATTTGCCAAAATAGTCAATATCTTTGGCAAAAATTAAACTCTTTATCTGATGTCAAATGTTTAAAAAATTCCCCTCCAGAAAGTGGATTAGTTTCCTTTCAATTAACTAATCAACCTAGTTTAAAATTGGTGCAATATCTAGAATCACAAAAGATTTTAACTAGAACAATTGCTAATCCTAATTGTATTCGTGTGAGTGTTCATTACCTAACATTAGAATCAGAAATTGATCAATTAATAACAGTGATCTCCAGTAGGTTGGGTTGAGGCTTTGGGAAACCCAACTGACACAAATTCTTGTTACCTTTTACCTTTCAAATCATGGAACGACCAATTATATATATAGCCATTACTAATCATGGTTTTGGTCATGCTACCCGCACAGCTTCTATAGCTAATACCATTCAAAAATTATGCCCGGAAGCGTTATTGATTTTGGTAACTACTGCACCGCGTTGGTTACTAGAATCCTATATAGAAGGTGATTTTATTTTACGTCAACGGGCGTTTGATTTAGGTGTGATTCAAATTGATAGTTTGATCATGGATAAACCAGCGACTTTAGAAAAATTGCGAGAAATCAAGAAAAATCACAAATCTTTAATCGCTTCAGAAGTTAATTTTATTCGTCAAAATCGTGTTAATTTGATTTTAGCAGATATTCCTTTTCTGGCTGCTGGATTTGCAGAAGCTGCGAATATTCCTTGCTGGATGATTGGTAACTTTGGTTGGGATTTAATTTATCGAGACTGGGGGGGAGAATTTACAGAAATTGCTGATTGGATTAGTAATTGGTACGCAAAATCTAACCGGTTATTTCGTCTTCCTTTCCATGAATCTATGTCAGCTTTTCCCCATATTACCGACGTAGGTTTAACAGGTGGTTCTCCCCGTTTTTCTATTGATGAATTACGTAGCAATTGGGGAATAAATACACCTTCAGAAAAAACGATTTTACTAACATTTGGCGGTTATGGTGTGCAACAAATTCCCTATACTAATGTTAGCAAATTTCCTGATTGGCAATTTATTACCTTTGATTTTTTAGCCCCAGATTTACTGAACTTAATTAAAGTTACAAATCGTCAATATCGTCCTGTAGATTTTATGCCAATTTGTGGGAGAATTATCTCTAAACCTGGTTATGGGACATTTTCAGAAGCGACGCTTTTAGATGTACCAGTAGTAACTATACCCCGTGATGATTTTGCAGAAGCAGCTTTTATGTTAGCAGGAATTACTAATTATAATCATCATCAAATTATCACTGGATCGGAATTTTTTCAAGGTGATTGGGATTTTCTATATCAGTTACCCCAACCACCAAAACAAACACAAGTAATAAATAAAGATGGTAATGAAACAATAGCTAAAGCTGTGATAGATTATTTTTAAGTATTTAGATTCCCGACTTCTGCTATAGAAACTGGACTTTGTTATAAACATCTCCAGAAAATAGTTATCACACAGCATATAGCGGCCTAGTTTTTACTCAAGTATCAAATAATTGAGGATTTTCGGTGGGTATTACCCACCATTATGTTAAATTAGCAACTCATTAATCTTCGTGATCATCAAAGGGATCATCTAATTCCTGACTTGGGGGTCCAAAGGATGTGTAAATTGCCATACCAGTGATAGCCACTAGTGCCGCACAAAAGGAAATCCCCAGCACTGTAGCGGGTTCTAAGTCCATAAATTTAGTTACATATTATGAGATCAATATTTATAGAATATTACAAAATTTAACTTAAATAACCTAACGCACTCCTCAATTTTGAGGTTTTGCCAATTTCATCTATAATGTCTTTATCAAATGCCAATAAAATTAAAAAAAGCTTTTGCTACTGATCTTAGGTGAATTATGGCACAACGGACTAGATTAGGGGATGTTCTCAGACCCTTAAATGCTGAGTATGGTAAAGTATCCCCAGGTTGGGGAACGACACCTTTAATGGCTGTGTTTATGGGTTTATTTTTCGTATTTCTGCTCATTATCCTCCAAGTCTACAACAAGTCTCTGCTAATTCAAGATGTACTTGTTGATTGGCGTAGTTTAGGGGGCTAATAGTCATCCAGTTATGAAGCTAAAATGACAATCTACCCGGCTTGTCCGGGTTTTTGTTATTCATAAAAAATCCTGGAAAATAGCGATAAAATTAAACTATATAACAAGAAGCCTTCTAGGTTTACAGGAGCGGAAGATGAATATATTTGGTATCGGTTTACCAGAAATGGCAGTAATTATGGTGGTAGCACTACTGATATTTGGTCCTAAGAAGTTACCAGAAATTGGCCGCAGTTTAGGGAAAACCATTCGCAGTTTCCAAGAAGCTTCTAATGAATTTCAAACCGAGTTCAAACGGGAAACCGAACAATTGAAAGAAACTGTACAAACAACCGCTGAACTAGAGCCTAAACACATTGAAGCCGGAAAACGCCAGCAGGAAAATATACAAGGATGAAGGAGGGAGAAGCAAAACAACCGACTTTAGTAATTCCCCAGCTAATTGTCGGACTGGGAAACCCAGAGCCTAAATATGACCAAACTCGCCATAATATTGGTTTTGCAGCTATAGATAGTTTAGCACGTGCTTGGCAAATTTCTGTAGCTGAAAATCGCAAATTTCAGGGCGAGTTTGGTGAAGGTACTGCACCAGGTAGCGTTAAAATCCGCTTACTTAAACCCTTGACCTATATGAATCGTTCAGGACAGGCTATACAAGCGGTAACGAATTGGTATAAATTACCCCCTGAATCCGTGTTAATCATTTATGATGATTTAGATTTACCCCTGGGAAAAACTCGTTTACGCTTGTCTGGTTCTGCGGGTGGACATAATGGTATGAAAAGCATTATTTCCCATTTGAATACTCAAAATTTCCCCCGGTTGCGAATTGGTATAGGTAAACCGAAAGGTGCTATAGATGGGGATAAGTCTGATACTGTTGCTCACGTTTTAGGACGATTTTCTGCTGGTGAAAATAAAGTTATGTCTCAAGTTTTAAACTTTGTCGTTGATTGTGTAGAATTTAGTTTTAAACAAGGTGTAGAAAAGACAATGAATCTTTGCAATACTCAGAATTTTCAAGGTATTGAATCTTGAGTAAAATGTAGTATCCCCGACTTCTAGTATTAATTTATCACTTATTAATATCAGCAGTTTCCGATATGATCAGCTACAGATATTAATTAGTAATAAAAATCTTGTGGTGCGGGAATCTTACCCACCAACAGTGTATCTCACCAGTAATACGCTGTAAAAGAAATTCAATCAACTACGGGTTGAAAAAATTAAAGATCAAAAATGTAAAAATAGAAAAAACATCCAAAATTATCAACATGACTCCCTTACCCGATTATCGTCCCAAACAATTATCAGTAGGTCCACTAGAAGCAGAAATTCTCAGTATCGTGTGGGAACTAGGTTCAGCAACAGTTAAAGATGTACATGATCGCATTCTAGCAGATCCAGATCGTGAATTAGCTTATACTTCAGTCACCACAGTTCTCCGTCGTCTCACGGAAAAAGGCTGGTTAGCTTGTGATAAAGAAGGGAAAGCCTTTTATTGGCGGCCATTGTTAACTAAACAACAAGCAGAAGTGATTAAAGCCCATGATCAATTACAGCGATTTTTAGCAGTAGGAAATCCTGATATAATTGCCGCATTTGCTGATAGTCTAGATCAAGCTGCGACTGATCAAATAGAAGCGATCGCAAAACGCATTCAAGCCGCACGGGAAGCCAGAGGAGAAAAATAAATATGCATTTATTTATGATTATTACCGCTCTTGCTGTTGCTTACTGGTTAAGATCCTCTGGTAATATACCCCAAGGCAATTGGCATTTACGATGGCAAAAAACCCTATTTTTATTCCTCTTTCCTCCTTTACTGATCTTCATGACAGTTACCGCTGTAGTCTGCATGGGTACACAGGGGAAAATGGGTGGAATGTATACCAATCCTTTTAGTTATATCCTAGCATTAATTTCTCTGGGATTTTTTAACATCTTAGGTCTTAAACTTGTTTTAGGTGGCTGGAAGGCGATTAAATCCGCTCGTGAATGTCCCCAAGTGAATCTAAATGGTAAACCGGTCCGAATCCTACAAACAGGGGCTTTATTTGCTGGACAAATTGGTTTTTGGCAACCGGAGTTAGTCGTCAGTGAAGGATTACTAGAAACCCTTTCCCCAATCCATCTAGAAAGCGTCTTAGCCCACGAACAAGGGCATTATCAATATAGGGATACGTTCTGGTTCTTTTGGTTGGGTTGGATGCGTTCCTGTACCGCATGGTTGCCCAATACAGAACCTTTATGGCAAGAGTTGTTAGTTTTACGTGAGTTACGGGCTGATAGTTACGCTGCATCTCAGGTAGATCCGTTGGTATTGGCAGAATCATTGTTATTAGTCGTGAGTAATAACCCAATCACGTCCGATGTCTGCTGTGCTGCGTTGGGTGCTTGCGATCGCTTAGAACAAAGAATAGAAGCCTTATTAATACCACCTGAACCAACAGTGGAAACGCAATTGCAATCTTGGCATATTTTTCTCCTAGCTTTTCTTCCCTTAATTACAGTCGTATTTCATACCTAATTTATCTTGAGTTTTATACACACAAGCACATCAAATTGTCAATACCAACTTAACAGGTAGAGATTAATTCTGAAAAAGTTGGTATTTTTCAGCTTGGTAATTGTGCTATGTATCTTGATATCTTAATATTTAAGTAAGTAAATGGAAAAAACCGACACCAGTAACGAAAAGTAAAGTTGGCCAAAACCTCTTCCCAGTTAAGAGTTCCCTTGTCATAACGACAATTTTTGACGCTAACCGACTTAGTTAAAAATAAATTGGTAAATTTACCAATTATCTTGGTAGATACTATGATAATCTTGGTAAAAGTATATCGGGTATCAATTTCATGAGCAAAAAAACAAAGCTAATAGTCTTACTTGCTACAGCTTTATCTACTCTATTACTGACAATTGGCTTACCAAGTGTAATTTCTCACCCAGTTGTCGCACAATCTAATCCCAAGTTACTCGTATCTGCGGCCGCTAGTTTAAAAGAAGTGCTGGAAGAAATTAAACCTCTTTACCAACAAAGTAAGGGCAACATCAATATTAGTTATAATTTCGGATCTTCCGGGGCATTACAGCAACAAATAGAACAAGGTGCGCCCACGGATATTTTCATATCTGCTGCGAAAAAACAAGTAGATGCTTTAGAACAAAAAGGACTTGTAGTTACTGGTACAAGGAATATCATCGCTAAAAATCGGCTAGTTTTGGTAGTACCTAAAAATGTTGTTGGTATCACTAGTTTCTACAATCTTAAAGATAGCAACGTCAAAAAAATCGCCATAGGTGAACCGAGAAGCGTACCCGCAGGAGAATACGGACAACAAGTATTAGAAAAGTTAAAAATCTGGTCAGGAATTAAATCAAAACTGGTATTTGCTAATAACGTGCGTCAAGTTTTAGCATCTGTAGAAAGTGGTAATGCTGATGCGGGTTTAGTATATAAAACTGATGCCAAAATCTCTAATCAGGTAAAAATTGTAGTTGCAGCAGATGAAAAATACCACTCTGCCATTATTTACCCATTAGTAGTTATTAAACGCAGTAAAAATGTTGATGCTGCTAAAGAATTTTCCCAATTTTTATCTAGTGATCAATCTAAAGCTGTATTGAAGAAATATGGGTTTATTCTACCTTGACAGAAGTGAAATTTTAGATCCCAAACTTTTGTCCAGAAATCATAATTGATTGAGATTAAATAAAAAATTTAGGGATCTTACTCACAATTTATTAAACTACCTAAACCCTTAAATTTTAATATTCTTTAATCATTGAGAAATACAGGAATACAGAAGGGTTTTAAATAAAAATAAAAGTAAAAATAAAAATTTATACCGTTGATCTAAAAAACTATGCCACAGGACTTATCACCACTTTGGATATCGTTAAAAACGGCTTTACTCGCAACCTTTATCACCTTCTTTTTAGGTATATCTGCTGCTTATTGGATGTTAGGATATCGCGGTAAAGGCAAATCTTTAATTGAGGGTATATTTGTTGCACCGTTGATTTTACCACCTACAGTAGTTGGGTTTTTACTGCTGATATTCTTTGGTAAGAACGGTCCAGTTGGTAAACTTTTAGAACCCTATGATACCACAATTGTTTTTACTTGGTATGGTGCTGCCATCGCCGCTACAGTAGTTTCATTCCCATTAATGTATAAAACTGCACTCGGAGCTTTTAGTCAAATTGATGCTAATCTTCTGCGAGTAGCGAGAACCTTGGGTGCTAAAGAATTGACAATTTTTTGGCGCATTAGTTTACCCTTAGCATTTCCAGGCATTGTAGCTGCCACAACCTTAGCTTTTGCGCGGGCTTTGGGTGAATTTGGGGCAACTTTAATGTTAGCAGGTAATATTCCTGGACAAACACAAACGATGCCCATGGCCATATATTTTGCAGTAGAATCTGGGGCAATAAATGAAGCTTGGTTTTGGTCAATTACCATGATGATCATTTCCCTTTCAGGTATTACTCTAGGTAATTTTTGGCAAGAATTTCAGGATAAACACAAACTCACGAAATCACCAATAAAACCGATAGAATTAGAAAATAAATCCTCTTCTTTATTAGTTGATTCCTCCCTAGCTAGTTTGTTTTTAAATATCGAAAAAAGACTAGATAATTTTCATCTAAAAATTGCCTTTAATACTCATAATCAACCACTAGGATTGTTGGGAGGTTCTGGCGCAGGGAAAAGCATGATTTTACGTTGTCTAGCAGGCATAGAAACACCCACAAGAGGACAAATTATTTTAAATAATAGAGTATTATTTGACTCAGAAAATAACATTAATATTCCCATTTATCAACGACGGATTGGGTTTTTATTCCAAAATTATGCCTTGTTCCCACATCTTACTGTAGCCCAAAATATCGCCTTTGGTATACCAAAATATATAGATACTAAAACAGAGGTAGAAAAGCAATTAATAGCCATGAAATTACAAGGATTTGGAAACCGCTATCCCCACCAACTTTCGGGGGGACAACAACAACGAGTAGCATTAGCTAGGGCTTTAGCAAGCAAGCCAGAAGCCTTACTTTTAGATGAGCCATTTTCTGCCCTTGATACCCATTTACGCAGTCAATTAGAACAACAAGTGACAGAAATCCTGGCTGATTATTCTGGTGTAACTTTGTTTGTTACTCATAATATGGAGGAAGCTTATCGTTTATGTCCCCATTTGTTAGTATTAGAACAAGGAAAAGCCGCTCATTATGGTTCTAAATATGAGATTTTTCAACATCCTGCGAGTGTAAATGTTGCTCAACTTACAGGTTGTAAAAACTTTTCTCGTGCTAATATTTTATCACCTCAAAAAATAGAAGCAATTGATTGGGGTTGTACTCTTGAAGTTAGAGAAAATATTCCTTCAGAATTGTCTTATGTTGGTATTCGCGCTCATCATTTGATTTTTACAAAAGATCCTCAGCAAGTAAATACATTTCCTTGTTATTTAGTTCGTACCAGTGAAACACCTCACAGAATGACAGTATTCCTTAAATTACATTCTGTTGGTAATCATGCCAATGATTATCATTTACAAGGGGAAATTTATAAAGAAAAATGGGTAAATATTCAAGAACAATCTTTTCCCTGGTATGTGCATTTAGAACCTTCTCGGTTACTTTTAATGGAGTAAATAGTCTGTAGCTATTCTTGACTACAGGGAAATGGCCTTTTTTACCAGCAGGGGGGTTATTTGCAATAATTTCATGGATTTTGCAACCAAAATTCATTGGATAAAGGTTGATCAAAATCATCACTTATGACCATTGCACCCGCTACTTCCTGACCCAACAACCCCAAGGCCTACCTCACCCATTCTGGGACATCCAAATCAGAAAGCTCAAAATTTGATCAACTGGTGGTACTGGATAATCATTCAAGTCAATGGTTACTGTTTGTCCTTCTAGTTGGAGAAACCGCCAAACCGTACCACTTGTCACCGTTCCGTAAATTGTGGAAATCGGCTGCTGCTTCTGTTGATTAAAGCGTTGTGCTGCTACCATTTCGGCTAAACATTGTCCCAGTCCTGGTTTTAGGTCTTCTTTTTTCGCTTCCACCAAAACCACTGCCGGGGCTTTAATATACAATTGCTCTGGAGAGCGACTAATCAGAAAATCAACATAACCCATCAAATCAACCTCTGGCTGCACGTTGAACTCTTCACCGGAAAAGACACTAATTTGTCCATGAAGCTGACGTTTGACTTCTAGTAAAACGGGATTGATAATGCCTTCAGAACGCGCTTTTTCACTACCTACTGCAACTGCCCAAGGTATGGTTTCTTTCAATGTATCTTTGAGCAAAGAACTCGGATTAAATGGGGAAATCTCTGGTAGAAAGCGATCGCCTTCAACAATTGTCAGTTGAAAATCATCTACAGCTTTACTCAAAGTAAATTTACTATAAGGCATAAAAGTTTTCTCGATAATTGGTAATATAAAGATATTTTACCGAAAAGCGATCGCCTTGATAATGGGAAATTGAGGGCTTGACACTGCCCTAGACATCGCTGACAAAATTTTGAGTATTTTAGCTGATTGACAAAAGCTATTTTATAGGAAGTGCGATCGCATTTCCTACATCTCTAAAATGCGATCGCCTGTTTAGAGATAGCTTACATTATTATCTAAATATAAAACCAGCGGACTATCTGCTACTGCCAAGAGGTATTATTTTAAATAAGTTGTACAACTTACCTTTTCTTGACTATAACTAATTTTATTTAGGGTTTTCTCATAAATGGGAGAGACTGAAATATACAGCGTTTTCCGCTCTGATGAGGTACAAAT